>NZ_VMMV01000099.1:0-3061 GCF_013277375.1 Streptococcus sp. 3613 | reverse complement strand
TCAAGAAAAATCACCAAATTCCTCGTATTATCAACCAAAAAATTGCGCAAAAGTTGATTGAAAAGACTTCTATGACCGATATTGCTCATCAGCTGGCCATTTCAACTTCAACTGTCATTCGAAAGCTCAATGACTTCCACTTTGAGTGTAATTTTAAACATCTGCCTGAGATTATGTCTTGGGACGTTGAAACAGTCCAGGGAGTGACTGTTTCAATCGGGAGATGGAGATGAGTTTCATTGCGCAAGATTTTGATAAGCTCAATATCATCACTGTTCTTGAAGGTAGAACATAAGCCGTCATTCGAGATCACTTTCTTAAATATGATAGGGTCGTCCGATGTCGAGTGAAAATTATTACTATGGATATGTTTAGTCCTTATTATGACTTAGCTAGGCAACTTTTTCCAAACGCTAAAATCGTTCTGGATCGCTTTCACATTGTGCAACATCTTAGCCGTGCTATGAGTCGTGTCCGTGTCCAAATTATGAATCAGTTTGAACGAAAATCCCATGAATACAAGGCTATTAAACGCTACTGGAAACTCATTCAACAGGATAGTCGTAAACTCAGCGATAAACGTTTTTATCGCCCTACTTTTCGTATGCACTTAACCAATAAAGAGATTCTTGACAAGCTTTTGAGCTATTCAGAAGACTTGAAACACCACTACAATCTCTATCAGCTCTTACTTTTTCACTTCCAGAACAAGGAGCCTGACAAATTTTTCGGACTTATTGAGGACAATCTAAAGCAGGTTCATCCTCTTTTTCAGACTGTCTTTAAAACCTTTCTAAAGGATAAAGAAAAGATTGTCAATGCCCTTCAACTACACTATTCTAACGCCAAATTAGAAGCAACCAATAATCTCATTAAGCTTATCAAACGAAATGCCTTTGGATTTCGGAACTTTGAAAACTTCAAAAAACGGATTTTTATCGCTCTGAACATCAAAAAAGAAAGGACGAAATTTGTCCTTTCTCGAGCTTAGCTGACTTCAACCCACTACAGTTGACAAAGAGCCGTTTTAAATTATCTTGGATTATTTAACCCACTCACCGTTGTGGTTTACTTTATAACCATCTACAGTTGTATTAACTGCAAGAGCTCCTGACGCGTATGAGTAGTACCATTTACCACCAACTTGATACCAACCAGTTGCCATTGAACCTGATGATTTCAAGTAGTACCAAGTACCGTTATCTTTAACCCAACCAGTTGCCATTGAACCGTTGTCGTTTAGGTAGTACCAAGTACCATTGTCTTTAACCCAACCAGTTGCCATCCAACCAGCTTGGTCAAAATAGTACCAAGTTCCGTTGATTTTTTCCCAACCATTAGTTGTGTAAGAACCATCAGCGTGTTTGTACCACCAGCGAGAACCTGATTGAACCCATGCTGCTTGAGCAGCTGGTTTTTCAGCAGAAGCTACTAGTTGAGGAATTTCCAAAAGGGTTGCTTTACCATTTTGTACTCGAACTGTTAATTTATATGTTCCACGTTTAGTTTTAACTTCAACAGTACTTTTAGCTGATTTTTCATACTTAATCTCAACTGCTTTACCATCAAGTTTCAGTTCATTACCTTCTTTATCATAAACCTTAACATATCTATCGGTAACAACTCTTTGTTTATTAGATTGTTGAGATTGTTGAGATGCAAGGTGAGACTTAATATCATCAATAGTCAAATCACCATTTTCAGTAGTATTAACTTTACCACTTGCTTCTTCTCCACGTTTAGCTGCTGCTTCTGCTGCTTCTGCTGCTTCTTTAAAGAGTTTAGAAACTTCTGCACTTGGTTCTGTTCTCTCATCAGCTGCAGGTTTAGCATTTGGCAATGTTTGAACATTAGCCTCACTAAAAGTTGCTGTATCAGCTGAAACAGCTTGTACAGCACCAAATGCTGCAAGAGCGACTGCGCTTGTCAATAAAACTTTTTTCATCGTTTTATCTCCTTTGTTTTTCTTTAAAATATTTTTTCGTAAGACTACCTTACTACCATAGATTATATAAATATTTGCAGGATTTGTCAAGAGTTTTCTTCGAGTTTTTAAACTTTTTACCTATTTTTTCAAAAAAGCCAAATTTCAAGTTCAAGTTAGCCATGAAGAAGTCTTCTCTGGGTGATTTGTAGTTCAAGCATTTTTTAGGATAGTTATTAATCCAATTTTAGATGAATGCGACTTCTTTGGGAGTCGTTTTCTTAGTTCCCTTAGGTAACCATCTCCGAATGAGCCTGTTGTGATTCTCATTAGTTCCCCTTTCCCAAGAGGCATAGGGGTGCGCATAATAGATATGTTCCTCAGAAAATACATCAGACAAGCGGTTAAATTCTGTACCATTATCTGCCGTGATGGACAGAATCTTGTCTTGTTTTAAGATGAGTTTTAAAGCCTGATTGACCGATTCAGCGCTTTTATTATGCCATATGGCATTGTCCATAACGAGTAAAAGATAATCATCTGAATAAGCTTGTGAAAGCTCTTCTAAAAAGGCGTTCATCCACTCAGTATGACATCCACCAGCGATTAAGAAAAATGATTCGCCTGTATGGGCATCAACAGCTCCATAACAATAGCAAAATTCTCGTATATAATGACTATGGACATGTGGACCTACTCCTATTGGAGCCCAACAAGATCCCAGTTTACTGATTCTATCGAAACCAGCCTCATCTTGGTACATCAAGCAAACCTTACGAAAAGGTCTACTGGTTTTAAAGCGCTTTCTTTTCTTCTTGAATTGAGATTTTATTTTTAGACGCGACAATGGTTTGAGAGTCTACTTTCTTGGGATGTGCTGGACGTGGCCTAATATTTCGCCAACCATGGTGCTTCAAGAGTTGATAGAAGGTATCACGTGTGTAGGAAGAACCTAACTCCTTTTTATAAGCCTGAAATAAGGCATCAATTGTAACAAATTCTCCTGCCTCTGCAGCCTTCAAATGACGGGCAAGAAAGGCTTTCTCTTCCTCAATTGTCATATGTGCATGGTTACGACCACCACGTATTTCTTGAATTAGAGAATCTCGTCCTAACTCCTCATATTTTTTTACAGTT
>NZ_VMMV01000098.1:0-1510 GCF_013277375.1 Streptococcus sp. 3613 | reverse complement strand
GATACTGGACTAAAATCAAAAAACATCTTATAATAGTAGTTATGAAACTTACAAACGAAGAAACACAAAAAATTGAACAACTCCTAAGAGATTCATCGTACGCCAAATATCACAAACGTCTACAGATTATTTATTTTCGCTCAAAAGAAAAGAGTTATAAGGAAATCATGGATCTGCTAGATTGCAATAAAACAACTGTTTGGAGGAATTTGAAAAAATATAAGGAGTTTGGTTTAGAAGCGCTTCTTCAAGAGACCCGTGGTGGACGTCATAGAGAATATATGACTTACGAAGAAGAACAAGCATTTCTAAAACGTCATATAGAAGCTGCTCAGGCTGGGGAATTTGTAACTGTCAATCAGTTATTTGAAGCCTATCAAAAAGAGATTGGTCGCACTTCCACACGTGATGGTTTCTATTATCTCCTGAAACGACATGGTTGGCGAACGGTCACTCCTCGACCTGAGCATCCCAAGAAGGCAGACGCTCAGACAATTGAGACGTCTAAAAATAAAATCTACATTCGAGACCTTGAGTAAGCGCTTTAAAGAAGAGGGGACTTATAACAAAGTACGTTTGATGTACCAAGATGAAGCTGGTTTCGGAAGAATCAGTAAGATGAGTTCTTGTTGGGCTCCTCAAGGAATCCGACCTAGCATTCCTAGTCATTATATGCGAGAATATCGCTATTGTTATGGGGCAGTAGATGCTCAGACAGGAGATTCCTTTTTCCTCATTGCTGGAGGATGCAATACTGAGTGGACCAATGAATTTCTACGGCAAGTCTCACAAGCTTATCCAGATGACTATATTTTACTTGTCATGGATAATGCTATATGGCATAAATCAAGTACCTTAGAGATTCCAAGTAATATTGAGTTGGCTTTTATCCCACCTTATACACCAGAAATGAACCCTATTGAACAAGTCTGGAAAGAAATTCGAAAACGAGGTTTCAAAAATAAGGCTTTCCAAACATTGGAAGCCGTCATTGATAAGCTTCAAGAAGTTATTCAAGGACTGGAAAAAAGCGTTTTAAAGTCCACTGTCAGCAGACAATGGACAAGGTTGCTTTTTGAAAATGATTGAGTATCATAATGCCCATTCTCCAAGCGAAGATTTATAGCTTCAGGCCGCTGTTCGATGGATTGACCAGCAGGTTTAAAGTTGGTGCTAGCCTGTTTCTTATCAAGCGAAAATTTTTGGTTATGATAGTGGAGAATCTTTTCCTTTAGTTCCTTGGTCAAGCTTGATTTCTTGACCGAGCGCTTGCGATTGTTTTCATAAGACTGTTGAGCATAGTCGGCAGAATAAACCTCTTTGAAGCACCCTTTTCCAAGACATTGTCGGACTGTCCCACGCTTGATTTCAGTGTGGATAGTTTGAGGAGCTTTTCCAAGTAAAGAGGCGATTTCTCTATTTGATTTCCCTTCCTTTTTCCATCGTTCGATTAAGCGACGGCTATCGATTGTCAAATGTTTGGCTTTTGTAGTATAAGTTCGGCAGAGCT
>NZ_VMMV01000097.1:7303-11122 GCF_013277375.1 Streptococcus sp. 3613 | reverse complement strand
GACAGAAACCGTAGAGAAAAAATCTGGTAATAATAGTACTGATACTAGCAACAGTGGCAACACCAACAATGGAGCTACTACCAACCCTGCTGGCAGCAATAGCAACAGTGTGACACCAGATAACAGAGGCAATACTCCAGCCCCTGGTGTGACAACTGACAATAGTAGCAATACGACCCTTACTACTCCATCGTCTACTGTTGGACAGGCACAAGCAAGCACTTCGACTCAAGAAACGCCAGTTTCTACAAGCACTCCAAACAATTCAGGAACTACAGTGACTCCTAACGAGACTCGTCCTGTTGACAAGTCTGAGCTTGCTCGATTGGTTGAAGGATTGGAAAGTCGTTTGAAAGATTTGGATGATATAGATAGTACAACGCTTGAGTCAGCTAAAGCTCTTCTTACAGAGATTAAACAAGCTCTTAATGACGAAAGTTTGACAGAGTCCGATTTGCGTGATATTGTTAGAAGAGTGAGAGAGGTAATAGACTCCTTAAAAGGTGTGAAAGAAGACCAGCAAAATCAAGAAAAAGATCAGATGAAAGACGATAGTCAGACAACTACTGAATTTTCATATGTAGTAATGATTGGCAGTCTACTTGCCCTTCTTGGGCTCCTTCTCTTCCTCATCGCGCGTCGTAAGAAAGAGTCAGAACTCAAGAAATTGGTCAAGGAACTAAGCAAGCTTGAAGCAGAATTGGATTCTACAAATGTGGATACGAAAGTTCTCGACCAAGCACGAGAAGCTCTCGCTCAAGCAGTTGCTTTCCTAGCCAATGAGAAAGAGTCTGACCACACAGAAGACGAGTTGATTGAGAAACTCAAAGCGATTCTTGCTCAGCTAAGATAAGCGACATGTTGAAATATCGCAGGCGACCATAGAAGTTACTACATTGCTGGATAATGACGATAGGAAAAGTTAGTCGCAAACCTGTAGTGGGAATATACCAGCTTCTAGTGGGGAAGTGGTTCTGGGAACAGGACACCGTCTTTTAAATGGGAATGCTTCCTCCTCTAGTACAAGTAGAAGTCTTTGATGGTAGAGTAAGATAAAGAAGAAACACGAAACAAGTAAGATAGTTCATGAAATGGAACTGAAAATTGCTGGTGTGGACTCTTGAAGGAAGTAATGGATAGAAAGAAGTTGAAAAGCGTCTTTCTATCCATCTTTCTTTAGGAGTTGATGTAAGCGCTCTCTATCGCTTGGTTTTGTCAGATGATTGTGCTCTCCATAACCAACCATACGTATATCATATATAGTAGATTGAAATAAGATATGAACAAAGAGATTGAGAAAGTCAAATTAATTTCTAGAAATATTTTAGAATCCGTAGCCTACTATTCTAGGCTCAATATACTACACTTAAAAAATATTTCTATTGATTAATAGGGATTATTGTGGTATAATCTAGGTAGATTAGAAGTCATCAAAGGTGCAGCAATGTATAACTAGGTGACCTTTTTTCATATAGTGGAGACTGTTAGAATGAATGATGCCATATTTGAATTAACAAATTTCAAGGAATATATTCCTTGAAATATTGATATAGTTGATAAAATACGATTAGTTTATAATCCTGTGTTAGCACCTACTACGTTAAAAATGGCGATTGAACCTGCACTGACAGAAGAAGAATTGTATCAACATATGAAAGATAAATCTCATTGGGATTTTTCATATAATGTTGACGATGAATTTTATAAAAAGGATTGCGTAGATTTATGGTAAATTGGTTAATCGTCAGTATATTTTAGCTAAGTAAGCCTATTTATTTGATAGTTACCTTAGAAATTTCCTTCAAGAAATATTGGAGAGAATTGAAGTCTTTTTGAAAAAGAGTACCGCTGATACTCTGACGCTTGGATACCAAAAAACTATTTATATTTTTGAAGACGATGATTTATATTTTTCTGAACAATCTAAATACTGCAAGGATAACCCTAAACGTCAGGATACTGTCTTGAAAACAAAGTATCATTTATCGCGGTTTATTTTTGAAAAACAAGATGATTCCATAGTAAAGAATCAGATTAGACAATATGGTGTTGTGTTGCCTTGGACTGTTTTTCGTTTAATGACATTTGGAAATATATCATCATTTCTTGTCGCCTTACAACCAGGTTATCGAAATAAGGTTGCTGCTTATATTAGTTTGCTCTTGTATAAGGATGATAAAATTCCAGCTAAAATCTTATTGTCCTGGTGTAATGCACTTCGATATCTTAGAAATATATGCTCATATAATGGCAGATTATATGAACGCTTACACCATACCTTACCTGCTCTTCATCATTCTGATAAGGAGTTATTGGAGACAAACTCAGAGAATGATGATAAGACATTATTTATTTATTTTATAGCAATGAGACATCTTATTTTGTCCATGTCCCTAGAAACCCAGAATTTTTGGAATAAAAAATACAAAATTTACTAGAAGAAGGAAGTAGAGAACAAGTTGATTTGAGACACTACGGTCTTCCAGAGGAATGGGTGAACTTATTGACAATTAAGAATAGGATAATCTCTTAGATAGATAATTATTGGAAAGAATAAGATAGTATGGAGCTCTAGTATAAAACAAAATAAAGGGCACAAAACTTTTTTATTCTGTGTTGTGCCTTGAGTGAAACAAAAGGAATAAATTATAACAATGAAAAAAGTTGCCATTATCGGAGCAGGGATTGTAGGTGCAACAGCTGCCTACTACCTCTCGAAAGAAAGTGATCTAGAAGTAACCGTCTTTGACCATGGACAAGGTCAAGCTACCAAGGCCGCAGCAGGAATTATCAGCCCCTGGTTTTCCAAACGCCGTAATAAGGCCTGGTACAAAATGGCGCGTTTGGGGGCAGACTTTTATGTGGATTTGTTGGCTGATTTAGAGGATTCAGGGCAAGAAATCGACTTTTACCAACGTTCGGGAGTCTTTCTCTTGAAAAAGGACGAATCCAAGCTAGAAGAACTCTATGAACTAGCCCTCCAGCGTAGAGAAGAATCTCCCTTGATAGGGCAATTAGCCATTCTGGACCCAGCATCAGCTAATGAATTATTCCCTGGATTGCAGGGATTTGATCACTTGCTCTATGCTTCTGGTGGAGCGAGAGTAGATGGTCAACTCTTAGTGACTCGTTTGCTAGAAGCCAGTCAGGTCAAGCTGGTCAAAGAAAAAGTGACTCTGACACCGTTAGCATCAGGCTACCAGATTGGCAAAGAGGTGTTTGATCAGATTATTTTGGCGACGGGAGCTTGGTTGGGGGACTTGTTAGAACCCTTGGGTTATGCTGTGGATGTCCGTCCTCAGAAAGGACAGCTTCGAGATTATCAGCTGGCCCAAGACATGGAATTTTACCCTGTTGTCATGCCAGAAGGGGAATGGGATTTGATTCCTTTTGCAGGTGGGAAATTGTCCCTAGGAGCGACTCATGAAAATGATATGGGATTTGACCTAAGGATAGATGAAAACTTGTTACAGAAAATGGAAGATGTAGCCCTGCCTTGCTATCCTAGTTTAGTAGAAGCTACCAGAGCTGGTGAGCGTGTGGGAATCCGTGCCTATACCAGTGATTTCTCTCCTTTCTTTGGGCAGGTGCCAGAATTGGCAGGTGTCTATGCAGCCAGTGGACTAGGTTCATCAGGTCTCACAACTGGTCCTATTATTGGTTACCACCTAGCTCAATTGGTCAAAGGCAAGGAGTTGACTTTGAACCCTGAAAACTACCCAATTGAAAACTATGTCAAACCGGTAAAAAGCGAATAATACTCAATGAAAATCAAAAAACAAACTAGGAAACTAGCAGCGGGCTGCTCAAAGCACTGCT
>NZ_VMMV01000097.1:0-7219 GCF_013277375.1 Streptococcus sp. 3613 | reverse complement strand
TGTTTTGAGGTTGTGGATGGAACTGACGAAGTCAGTAACCATACCCATGGCAAGGCGAAGCTGACGTTGTTTGAAGAGATTTTCGAAGAGTATAAGCATTTTACTGAAATTTTATCTTACCCTCTAGGATGGCAAATGACATTCCCTATCAAAAATGGTAAAATAAGAAAAAATAATCCGAGAATCGAGGAATTAAGATGCAAGAAAAGATTTTGCTAACGGGTGGAGCAGGTTTTATCGGAACCCACACTGTTATTGAGTTAATCCAAGCAGGTCATCAGGTTGTTGTGGTGGATAACCTTGTCAACAGCAATCGCAAAAGTTTAGAAGTTGTTGAGAGAATTACAGGAGTTGAAGTACCTTTCTATGAGGCAGATATCCGTGATATAGATACTCTTCGTGACATTTTCAAACAAGAAGAACCAACAGGGGTCATTCACTTTGCTGGCTTGAAGGCTGTTGGAGAATCTACTCGTATTCCTCTTGCCTACTATGACAACAATATCGCTGGAACTCTTAGCCTTTTGAAAGCTATGGAAGAAGCCAACTGTAAAAACATCATTTTCAGTTCTTCTGCGACAGTTTACGGGGATCCGCACACAGTGCCCATCTTGGAAGATTTCCCACTTTCAGTGACCAACCCATACGGTCGTACCAAGCTCATGCTAGAGGAAGTTTTGATAGATATCTACAAGGCAGATTCAGAATGGAATGTGGTCTTGCTTCGTTATTTTAACCCAATCGGAGCCCATGAAAGTGGAGACCTAGGAGAAAATCCAAACGGTATTCCAAACAACCTCTTGCCATATGTGACTCAAGTAGCTGTTGGGAAATTAGAGCAAGTGCAAGTGTTTGGAGACGATTACGATACCGAAGATGGAACTGGTGTTCGTGACTATATCCACGTTGTTGACTTGGCTAAAGGTCACGTTGCAGCTCTGAAAAAAATCCAAAAAGGCTCAGGTCTAAACGTTTATAACCTTGGTACAGGTAAAGGCTACTCAGTTCTTGAAATTATCCAAAATATGGAAAAAGCAGTGGGACGTCCAATTCCTTACCGCATCGTAGACCGTCGCCCAGGGGATATCGCAGCCTGCTATTCAGATCCTGCAAAAGCCAAAGCAGAACTGGGCTGGGAAGCAGAACTCGGCATCACCCAAATGTGTGAAGATGCATGGCGTTGGCAAAGCAAGCATCCAAATGGATTCGAAGACTAAGATGGTGATATCAATCATTGTCCCCTGTTTAAACGAAGAGGAAGTACTTCCTCTTTTTTATCAGGCTCTGGAAGCTCTGATTCCTGACTTGGAAACAGAAATCGAGTATGTCTTTGTCGATGATGGATCAAGTGATGGGACCTTGGAACTCTTAAAGGCCTATCGGGAACAAAATCCGGCAGTGCATTATATTTCTTTCTCGCGAAATTTTGGCAAAGAAGCAGCTCTGTATGCAGGCTTGCAATATGCGACAGGAGATCTGGTGGTGGTAATGGATGCAGACCTCCAGGATCCTCCTGGTATGTTGCTTGAGATGAAAAACTTACTAGACCAGAATGCAGATTTAGACTGTGTAGGAACACGGAGAACTAGTCGGGAGGGAGAACCCTTCTTTCGCAGTTTTTGTGCTGATCTCTTTTATGGCTTCATGAAAAAAATTAGTCCAGTAGCCTTGCCGTCAGGTGTCCGTGATTTTCGCATGATGAGAAGGTCTGTGGTTGATGCCATTTTAAGCTTGACCGAGTCCAATCGTTTTTCTAAGGGACTTTTTGCCTGGGTCGGCTTTAAAACCCACTATTTGGACTATCCAAATGTCGAAAGGCGGGTTGGCAAGACCAGTTGGAGTTTGAGGCAACTTTTTTTCTACTCCATTGAAGGGATTGTTAATTTTTCAGATTTTCCCCTGATTATCGCCTTTGTGGCGGGACTCCTATCTTGTTTTATTTCTCTACTAATGACCTTTTTTGTCGTGGTTCGGACCCTTATTTTGGGCAATCCGACATCGGGTTGGACCTCTCTGATGGCTGTCATTCTCTTTCTTGGAGGCATTCAACTCTTGACCATTGGGATTCTCGGCAAGTATATCAGTAAGATTTATCTGGAGACTAAAAAAAGACCACTTTATCTGATTAAAGAAAAAAGTGATGGTAGGTCAAAACAAAGATAGAATTTATCTAGCGTAGTTACTTTTTGTTTTTATAATTTTTTTACTCCAGAATTTTGGTGGTTTTTAAAGTAACTAGGGATTTGATACGATATAAAGGATTTATGTAGGGAGATTTACTGCAAAGACGATAACTTAATAAATAAAAAATTCAGGAGGGTTATTTTATGCTAAGTAAAGAGGAGTATATTGAAGAAATCGGGCTTATAGAGAAACAAAATTATGTAGAGGTTGAACTGTATCCTTTAGTTGCTGATATAATTAATCCGACTTTAAAAAATAGTTTATCAAAAAGATATGTCTTCGGAAGAAGAAAGAGTAATATGGGGCAAATATATTATGGTTTAAGTAATTTTCCTGATATAGTTATTTTGGATAAGAATTATCAAAATAAAGCCAGAAAAAGTATAGAAATTGAAGAATGGAAGAAACTTCGAGGATACGTGGAAATTAAGAATTTAAAGAATGATTTAATTACAGAGGAAGAAATCAAATCAACCATATCGAACAGTTTTGAACATATAACTGAGGAGATGGGACAACTTATTGGAGACCTTTTATGGTATAAAAAAGTAATTTATACAAATGGAATTCAATGGAGATTTCTAAGTTTAGATGACAAGGAAGAGATAGATAACACAATTGTTGAAGTGGTTAACAAAAGAATAGAAACAGAAGAAGCGGGAAATTCTTTTGATTGGTGGAAGAATATTAAAGATTTATCGTTTAACTATACGGATATATGCCTATCTAAAGATTGTAGACAAGAGTGGGACGAATTTGTAAAGAAAGTAAAGGAAATAGAATGGTAGGAGTCTATTCTCATTGAGAAATTTATATTTTAAGTTGCAGTAAGATTTATCTAGAGACTAAAAAAAGACCACTTTATCTCGTTAAAGAAAAAAGTGACCTTCCTGATTTTACAGAAAAAAATAAAGTGAAAAGACTATAATTTTACATGGAAATGTGCTAAACTAGAGGGAGTGGATTATCGCCATTGTTTTAGGATTCCTGATTTCCAATCAGGGCGCGAGTTGGGCAATTTTTAACAGCCTCTAAGACGTCCTGACTAGGAGAAATTTCTTTTTCTAGTTGGTCAGGATCATCGTAAAAACGCACGATTCCATTATCGTGGTAATCAAATAAGTCAGAATAAGTTTGGCAAAGCCCACAGGCGATGCATCGTTCAGGTATAAGTGTGATTTTCATGTTCATATTTATATTGTAATAAGAAAAGTAAAAAAAAACAAGGAGTAAGGTATGGCAAAAGAACCGTGGCAAGAAGATATTTATGATCAAGAAGAAGCAAGAGCAGAGCGTCGGCATCGAAACCACGGAGGGGCTGATAGGATGGCTAATCGTATTTTGACGATCCTAGCTAGTATTTTCTTTGTAATTGTGGTGGTGATGGTCATCGTTCTCATCTATCTATCATCGGGGGGGAGTAATCGCACAGCAGCCTTAAAAGACTTTCATGATTCTGATGCAAGTGTAGTACAAATCTCATCTTCAAGCAGTTCTCAGCCTGAGCAGAGTTCAGAGCCAGAATCTACTTCTAGTAGTTCAGAAGAAGCTGCTAATCCTGAAGGAACGATTAAAGTTCTCGCAGGAGAAGGGGAAGCAGCTATTGCCGCTCGTGCAGGAATCTCCATTGCTCAGTTAGAGGCCTTGAATCCTGGGCACATGGCTACAGGATCTTGGTTTGCTAATCCAGGTGATGTTATAAAAATAAAATAGGAGCCGATATGAAAACAATTCAAATTGCTATTGATGGTCCTGCTTCCAGCGGTAAGAGTACGGTCGCAAAGATTATTGCTAAGGATTTTGGATTCACCTACCTTGATACAGGAGCTATGTATCGTGCAGCGACCTATATGGCTCTTAAGAACCAATTAGGAGTTGAAGAAGTCGAAGCCCTTCTAACCTTGTTGGACCAGCATCCAATCAGCTTTGGACGTTCAGAAACTGGAGACCAGCTTGTTTTTGTAGGAGATGTGGATATTACCCATCCTATCCGTGAAAATGAAGTGACCAATCATGTTTCTGCTATTGCAGCAATTCCTCAAGTGCGTGAGAAACTAGTTTCTCTCCAACAAGAAATTGCCCAGCAAGGTGGGATTGTCATGGATGGTCGCGATATTGGAACTGTTGTATTGCCACAAGCAGAATTGAAAATTTTCCTAGTAGCTTCTGTTGATGAGAGAGCAGGGCGCCGTTACAAGGAAAATATTGCCAAGGGAATTGAAACAGACCTTGAAACTCTAAAAGAGGAAATTGCTGCGCGTGACTACAAGGATAGTCATCGGGAGACTTCGCCTCTCAAACAAGCAGAGGACGCTGTCTATCTTGATACAACTGGCTTGAACATTCAAGAAGTAGTTGAAAAAATCAAAGCAGAAGCTGAAAAAAGAATGTAAATGTAGAAAAGCCGATAGATGGATATCGGTTTTTTTCTAAATTTGTCAAAATGCTGATTTTAGGGTATAATAGTTGCTGTTCGAGAAATTTTGATTTTCAAAGAATAGTGAATGATGATAAGGAGAAACTATGAACAATTTACCAAATTGTCCAAAATGTAACTCAGAGTATGTCTACGAAGACGGTGCCCTACTGGTTTGCCCAGAGTGTGCTCATGAGTGGAATCCTGCTGAAGTTGCAGAAGCAGAAGAAGGTCTTGTCGCTATCGATGCCAACGGAAATAAATTGGCTGATGGTGATACAGTAACTCTCATCAAGGACTTGAAAGTAAAAGGTGCGCCAAAAGATTTGAAACAAGGGACGCGCGTGAAAAATATCCGCATCGTAGAAGGCGACCACAATATCGACTGTAAGATTGATGGTTTTGGTGCCATGAAACTTAAATCAGAGTTTGTGAGGAAGATTTAAGCATGTCAAAACACTATAAACTTGTATTTTATAGCCGTATCTTCTTGTTTCTAGCGGCTTTTACGGGAGTTTATCTTGAAATTACTAAGCATGGTGGTTTTGGGATGCTTCTCTATTACACGGTTCTGTCCAACCTCTTGGTAACTATTTTTACCCTTTATCTTCTAAAGGTTATGAGCCGTGTAGGTGAAAATTGGCAAAGGCCAAGTCTCTTGCGCTTAAAAGGTGGGGTCACCATGAGTATCATGATTACCTGTGTGATTTACCATTTCCTCTTGGCGCCCATTGCGACTAATTTCTATACCCTAGAAAATTTCCTTTGCCACTATATCGTTCCCATCTGGTTTTTAGCGGATACCCTCTTTTTTGACAAACAGGGTCAATATAAGATTTGGGATCCAGCAGTGTGGACCATTTTACCCTTGCTGTATATGATGTTTGCTCTTTTTAATGGCTTGGTTCTAAAACTCAATATTCCAAATGCCAAGGATAATCCTTTCCCTTACTTCTTTTTAAATGTGAACAAGGGTTGGGATGTCGTATTCAAGTGGTGTCTGATTATCTTTGTTGCCTATATGGTAGCAGGATTTATCTTCTACTTTATTAAGCAAATCAAGAGAAAGTCATTCTAATACTCTTCGAAAATCTCTTCAAACCACGTCAGTTTCCATCTGCAACCTCAACACACTGTTTTGAGCAGCCTGCGGCTAGCTTCCTAGTTTGCTCTTTGATTTTCATTGAGTATAAGACACAAGGGATTCATTTTCGAGTTTGAGAAGGAGTCTGTGTACCAATGAGGCTTCTTCTTTTCTTGCTTTTTTGATAACTATCAAAAAAGTAGAAGATTAAGAGAAATATAGAAAGAGATTTCATGAAACAATTTTTAGAACGGGCCAGCATTTTGGCTCTCTCCCTCGTTTTGATTACCTCCTTTTCCATTTCGAGTGCCCTACCAGCCATGTTTGACTATTATCAGGGTTATTCTAAGGAACAAATTGAGCTCTTGGTGAGCTTGCCTTCCTTTGGAATCATGATGATGTTACTGCTAAATGGTTTCTTAGAAAAAATATTTCCTGAGCGCTTACAGATTAGTTTGGGCTTGCTGATTTTATCATTGAGCGGTACAGCTCCCTTCTGGTACCAAGCCTATTCCTTTGTCTTTGGAACACGGCTTCTTTTTGGTTTAGGTGTTGGGATGATCAATGCCAAGGCCATTTCTATTATCAGTGAACGCTATCAAGGAAAAAGGCGAATTCAGATGTTAGGGCTACGCGCTTCTGCAGAGGTCGTTGGAGCTTCTCTCATTACCTTGGCCGTCGGTCAGTTGTTGGCCTTTGGTTGGACAGCTATCTTTCTAGCCTATAGTGCTGGATTTTTGGTGCTGCCCCTTTATCTGCTCTTTGTCCCTTATGGAAAATCAAAGAAAGAAGTCAAGAAAAGAGCGAAGGAAGCAAGTCGTTTAACTCGAGAAATGAAAGGCTTGATTTTTACCCTAGCTATCGAAGCGGCAGCTGTAGTTTGTACCAATACAGCTATTACCATCCGTATTCCAAGTTTGATGGTGGAAAGAGGATTGGGGGATGCCCAGTTATCTAGTTTTGTTCTTAGTCTCATGCAGTTAATCGGGATTGTGGCTGGAGTGAGTTTTTCTTTCTTGATTTCTATCTTTAAAGAGAAACTGCTCCTCTGGTCTGGTATTACATTTGGCTTGGGGCAAATCGTGATTGCCTTGTCTCCATCCTTGTGGGTGGTAGTAGCAGGAAGTGTTCTGGCTGGATTTGCCTATAGTGTAGTCTTGACGACGGTCTTTCAACTTGTCTCTGAACGAATTCCAGCTAAACTCCTCAATCAAGCAACTTCATTTGCTGTATTAGGCTGTAGTTTCGGAGCCTTTACGACCCCATTCGTTCTAGGTGCAATTGGCTTACTAACTCACAATGGGATGTTGGTCTTTAGTATCTTAGGAGGTTGGTTGATTGTAATCTCTATCTTTGTCATGTACCTACTTCAGAAGAGAGCTTAGGATTGATTCCTAAGTTTTTCTTTTGATACTCAATGAAAATCAAAGAGCATAGTTGATTGAGTTTGGAATAGTACGCTGTAGCTGCTAAAATATTTCTAGAAATTAATTTGACTTTCCTAATAGAATTATTCATATCTTATTTCAATCTAC
>NZ_VMMV01000096.1:0-1270 GCF_013277375.1 Streptococcus sp. 3613 | reverse complement strand
TCTAATTTCTATTCCTTAGTGGGTCGTGAACAAGAATATGAGGCAAACTACTCTCATTTGATGGAGTTATATCAGACAAAAAAATTTGAGCATCAAGAGTTTTTATTTGGCTACATCAGAGTTCGTTACAACTACGCTCACTACCTAGTATCAAAGGAAAAATATAATGAAGCCATCCAAGAAGCTCTTGAGACGATTGAACTCTGTAAACAAAGACAGACAAGCTACCAACTGGCTCCTCTACTTATTCTTGTAGGAAATGCTGGAGCCAAATTTCTAGACAAAGAACAAGTCAAAAATTATTATATAGAAGCAAGAGAGTTATGTAAGATTTATAACAATCCTTTAATGTTGATGAAGATAGAAAATTATTTGAAGGAACTAGATGCTGTTTAGTTTATCTTGATATTGGAGTGTTACTTAAACATTAAATAGCCTGTAAGGCTGATAGTTAGATTAATACTATCAGCCTTATGATTATGTGACTATTAGTTCGTCTCGCTCCGTTAGGTGCGAGACAAAAAAACCACCCGCTATGCGGGTGCAGTTCATTCAACACCTGATAGTATGCGTTTTTTAGGGTTTTAAAGACTGATTGCTCAGTCTCTTTTTCATTATAATTCAGTTACAATTTAATCTTATTTGAGAAAGTGGGTGATGCTATTCTCTAATAAGACTATGATATTAATTTTTGATAGTACTTCCAGAAGTTATAGTTCCCATTACATCCCCAATTTCTATTTTCAAGTGTCCGTATTATATAGCGTATTCGAAGTTCACTATATCTTGTTAGGATTTGGGTAGAATCATTGATAACAGACTGTTGCAAATCTAGTTAGCTGCATGATTTATATTTATCTATTTTTCTAGTAACCAATCTATGATATTTTTCTTCTCAATACCATTGTAATTTGCTGTTGGCTGAATCGTATCCATTGTTAATAGATATTTTGGGAATTGATCTTTAATGGCTTCTAGTGGTCCAAGTTCTCTTTCTAGTGTTTCTGGAGCAAGTGTTGTTTCACTGACTTGATAATAAGCGTAGTGACCAAGATCAGTTACAACAACAAAATCAACCTCATATTTATCTAAATTACCAACATATACTTGTGAATATCTACGTCTCAATTCCAAATACACCATATTTTCCAAGATATGCCCAATGTCTTCTTTGTGGTCTGGCAATAAGAGGTGTCGTAAACCTAAATCAACGGGATAATATTTTTCTAAGCGTTGTAATAATGCTCGACTTTTTACATCAAAACGTGGA
>NZ_VMMV01000095.1:0-6067 GCF_013277375.1 Streptococcus sp. 3613 | reverse complement strand
TGATAAAGTCGGGATTATACCATATTTTCATCAGTCTCATTATCCATAAATATTCAAAAAATAGACAGAAAATTCTTGATTTTGTCTATCGTTTATACTATAATCATAATCACTACACAGAAAGGAGATTATTATGAAAAGAATCATTCATGCTTGGAACAAGGCAAGCCTTGTCAAGCGTATCTTGATTGGTATGCTTTGTGGGGGAATTCTAGGACTGACCCTTCCTAATCTCTCAGAAATTGGGCTACTCGGGGATTTATTCGTTGGAGGTCTAAAAGCTGTTGCTCCTATCCTAGTCTTTGCTCTCGTTGCTAATGCCCTTTCCCAACATCAAAAGGGACAAGATAGCAATATGAAAACTGTTGTTTTCTTGTATATCCTAGGAACTTTTGCCGCTGCTCTTGTAGCTGTACTAGCAAGTTTCATCGTCCCTATTGAAATCACCCTAAATAGTGCTAATACCGATATTGCTCCACCAGATGGGATTGGACAGGTCCTCAGCAACCTCTTGCTCAAACCGGTTGACAATCCAGTCAACGCCCTGCTTACTGCTAACTATATTGGAATCTTATCTTGGGCAGTCATTTTTGGAATTGCTATGAGAGAGGCCAGCAAAAATAGTAAAGAATTACTAAAAACTATCGCTGACGTGACTTCTAAAATTGTCGAATGGATCATCAATCTGGCTCCATTTGGAATCCTTGGTCTTGTTTTTAAAACCATTTCTGACAAGGGAATCGGAAGCCTTGCCAACTACGGTATTTTATTGGTTCTATTAGTAACGACTATGCTTTTTGTTGCCCTTGTGGTCAACCCTTTGATTGCCTTCTTCTTTATGAGACGCAACCCTTACCCTCTAGTTTGGAACTGCCTCCGTGTCAGCGGTGTGACAGCCTTCTTCACTCGTAGTTCTGCGGCTAACATTCCTGTCAACATGAAACTCTGCCATGACCTTGGACTCAACCCAGATACCTATTCTGTTTCTATCCCACTTGGCTCTACTATCAACATGGCTGGAGCAGCGATTACCATTAACGTTTTGACCCTTGCTGCGGTAAATACTCTTGGAATCCCTGTTGACTTTGCCACAGCCTTTGTCCTCAGTGTGGTAGCAGCTATCTCAGCCTGCGGTGCTTCTGGTATTGCGGGAGGTTCCCTCCTTCTTATCCCAGTTGCTTGTAGCCTTTTCGGTATTTCTAACGATATTGCCATGCAAGTTGTTGGGGTTGGATTTGTGATTGGGGTCATCCAAGACTCATGTGAAACAGCCCTTAACTCTTCTACAGACGTCCTCTTTACTGCCGTTGCCGAATACACAGCAGCCCGTAAAAAATAACTCATAAAGGCAAGCCTGCTCAGGTCTTGTCTTTTACGCTTTTATTCTAACTTATTAGGAAACTCTTATGTCTATTAGCCAACGTACGACCAAGCTCATCTTAGCTACCTGTCTTGCCTGTTTTCTTGCTTATTTTCTCAATCTTTCCTCAGCAATTTCGGCTGGAATTATCGCTCTCTTGAGCCTATCTGATACGCGTAGAAGTACTTTAAAACTGGCTCGCAATCGCCTCTTTTCCATGCTCCTAGCTCTGGCTATCGGTGTTCTAGCTTTTCACTTGAGCGGATTTCATATCTGGAGCCTTGGTCTCTATCTTGCCTTCTATGTGCCTCTAGCTTACAAGATGGGCTGGGAAATTGGCATCACACCAAGCACTGTTTTGGTTAGCCATCTCTTGGTACAAGAGTCAACCTCTCCAGACCTTCTAGTCAATGAATTCTTTCTCTTTGCTATCGGTACAGGATTTGCTTTACTGGTCAATCTCTACATGCCTTCACGAGAAGAGGAAATTCATCACTACCACACATTGGTAGAAGAAAAGTTAAAAGACATCCTCCTACGCTTCAAATATTATTTATCCAGAGGGGATGGACGCAACCGAGCACAGCTGGTGGAAGAATTGGACACCCTTTTGGAAGAAGCCCTCAGACTGGTCTATTTGGATCACTCAGACCACCTCTTTCACCAGACTGATTACCATATTCACTACTTTGAGATGAGACAGCTACAAAGTCGTATCCTGCGAAATATGGCCCAGCAAATCAACACCTGTCACCTAGCTGCCAGTGAGAGCCTGATTTTGGCTCAACTCTTTTCAAAAATTGCAGGTCAACTGAGCCAGACCAATCCTGCTTCTGATTTGCTAGATGAAATCGAACGCTATCTGGAAGTCTTCCGAAACCGCAGTCTGCCCAAGACAAGAGAAGAATTTGAAACCCGCGCTACCCTTCTTCAACTCCTACGTGAAGCCAAGACCTTCATCCAAGTAAAAGTTGATTTTTACAAAAATATGGACAGTAAAAAAGAAAACCACTAAAAAACAGAACTTGCCAGCATTCTTGAAAAGTAGTATAATTATTGCATGCGCAATCATCTTGTGACGCAGAGACTGCCCGTTAATGGACTTTCTTCTATTTATGACTCTAAAAAGAAAGGAGACACTATGACCTATTTGGAAAAATGGTTTGACTTCAATCGGCGTCAGAAAGAAATTGAAAGTCTCCTGGAAGAGACCATTGCCCAACAGAGCGAGCAAAGTCTGACCTTGAAAGAGTTCTACCTGCTCTACTATCTGGACTTGGCCCAAGAAAAATCTCTACGCCAGATTGACCTGCCAGATAAGCTTCATCTGAGCCCGAGCGCAGTTTCTAGGATGGTGGCTCGCTTGGAAGCTAAAAATTGCGGTCTACTCAGTCGCATGTGCTGCCATCAAGATAGACGCTCTAGTTTTATCTGCCTGACAAGTGATGGGCAAAAAACACTGGCCTCTCTACAAAAGGCTGTCGAAGAAAGCTTGGAAACTGGTTTGGATTTCTTGATTTAAGATGATTTTAGAAAAAAGTTGCGTGCGCAATCATTTTTATTGACATTCTCTTTTACAAGGAGTAAAATAAAGTCAAGATTAAACAAAGGAGTTTTATATGATCGAAATTACTTATCTAGACGCCAGTAAGAACGAAAGAACTGTGACTTTCGAATCCTATGAAGACTTTGATCGTTCACAACAAGCTTGCCTTATCGGCGTCGCAGACTACTACCCTGTCCAAAAATTAACCTATAACGGTCATGATTTGGACTACCATGGAACTTATGGAGATATCTTCTTCTATCTCAAGAAACAAGATTTAAGCCAATATAACTAAAAAAAGGAGAAATACAATGGCAAAAACAATTACAGATGCAACATTCGAACAAGAAACAAAAGACGGTTTGGTCTTGGTAGACTTTTGGGCAACTTGGTGTGGTCCATGTCGTATGCAAGGTCCAATCTTGGACAAATTGTCTGAAGAACTTTCAGAAGATGTTTTGAAAATCGTTAAAATGGACGTTGATGAAAATCCAAACACAGCTCGTGCCTTTGGAATCATGTCTATCCCAACTCTTCTCTTCAAAAAAGACGGCCAAGTGGTGAAACAAGTTGCTGGTGTTCACACAGCAGACCAAATCAAGGCCATCGTTGCTGAATTGAGCTAATCAACTGAGAGACCAAGTACTTGCTTTGGTCTCTTTTTTCTTGCCCTTTGCCATTTTTCAAAAAATATGCTAGACTATAGGTAGAATATTACGATGTTTGGGACATGCCATCGCTAAAAAAAACCTCGATTTGGTATTTTTTAGCTCCCTCAAGGGAGCTTTTTGCGTGCTCTGAACATTCCCCATTTTGGAAGGAGTACTATGAAACGTCAATCAGCCTTGGTCGTCTTTAGTGGCGGTCAAGATTCTACAACCTGCCTCTTTTGGGCTAAAGAACACTATGAAACAGTCGAAGCTGTCACCTTTGCCTACGGTCAACGTCATCATCTCGAAATTCAAGTTGCCCAAGAAATCGCTGAGGAACAAGGAATTCGTCATCACATCTTAGATATGTCTCTGCTGGGACAAATCACTGAAAATGCCTTGACCTCCGATCTGGAAATCGAGCAAAAAGAGGGGGAGGTTCCCAATACCTTTGTTGATGGTCGCAACCACCTCTTTCTATCCTTTGCGGCAGTCCTTGCCAAGCAACGAGGCATTAAAGATATCGTGACAGGTGTCTGCGAGACAGACTTCTCAGGCTACCCCGATTGTCGAGATGTCTTTGTCAAATCCCTTAATGTTACCCTCAACCTTGCCATGGATTACGACTTCGTTATCCAAACACCTCTCATGTGGCTAGACAAGGCTGAAACTTGGGAGTTAGCTGACCAACTCGGTGCCTTTGACTATGTTCGTGAAAAGACCTTAACCTGCTACAACGGGATTATCGGACGTGGTTGTGGAGATTGCCCAGCCTGCCACCTACGTCAACATGGGTTAAATGTTTATCTCTCACAGAAAGGAGAAGCCTAATGTTTTTTGCACCCAAAGAAATCAAACAGGAAACCGGGGAGTCTCTGGTCTACAACCCTCACAGAACCTTGGTATCAAAAGAGTTTACCTTCGATGCTGCCCACCACCTCTTTCACTATGAGGGAAAATGCAAATCCCTTCATGGTCACACCTATCATCTGCAGATTGCTGTCAGTGGATTTTTAGATGAACGTGGCATGACCTACGATTTTGGAGACATCAAAGCAATCTACAAGAACTACTTAGAGCCCCACTTGGATCATCGCTATCTCAATGAAACTCTTCCCTATATGAACACGACTGCTGAAAATATGGTTTACTGGATTTTCCAAACCATGGACCAAGAGTTGCCAGACGAACGTGGTCTCCGTTTGGAATACGTTCGCCTCTATGAGACTCCGACTGCCTTTGCGGAGTTTAGACGGGAGTGGTTAGATGACTAGGGAACGTGTCCTCAAACTACCAGTTCTGGAAATTTTCGGCCCAACCTTTCAAGGCGAAGGCCGTGCAATCGGGCAGAAAACCATGTTTGTCCGCACTGCTGGTTGCGACTATCACTGCGACTGGTGCGATTCTGCCTTTACTTGGGATGGCTCTGAAAAGCCAACTCGTATGACAGCTGACGAGGTCATTGCTGCCTTGGATAAATTGGGGAGCTATGACTATGTAACCCTATCTGGGGGAAATCCTGCTATCCTAGCAGCCAACATGGCTGAACTCGTCACCAAACTCAAGGAACGTGGTGTCACTCTGGCTGTTGAGACCCAAGGCTCCCGCTGGCAAAATTGGTTAAAAGACATCGACCAGGTCACCCTCAGTCCCAAACCTCCTTCATCCAAGATGGAAGTCAACTTTGAGACCTTGGACTTTATCGTTTCCCAACTGGATCCAGACAAGGTCACCTTTAAAATCCCTGTCTTTGATGATGCAGATTTGGCCTTTGCCCGAGGCATACAAGAGCGCTACCAACCAGATGTTCTCTTCTTATCAGCAGGAAATCCTGAGCCCAAGGCCACAGGCAATATTGTCCAAGACCAACTAGACCGACTCAAAGAACTTTGGGAACGCATCGCCGCTGATGATAGCTGGGGCAATGTCCGCGTCCTTCCTCAACTGCATACCCTCCTCTACGATAACCAACGTGGAGTTTAAGATTAGAAAGAAAAAATCATGTCACAACAAGAAGAAATGAAAAACCTAAGCCTACTGGGCAACAAAGAAACCAACTACATTTTCGAATATCAACCAGAAATCCTCGAATCCTTTGACAATCGTCATGTGGAAAATGACTATTTCATCAAATTTAACTGTCCTGAATTTACCTCACTTTGCCCAATCACTGCTCAGCCAGACTTTGCAACTATCTATATTTCCTACATTCCTGACAAGCTCTGTGTTGAGTCAAAATCCCTCAAACTCTACCTCTTTAGCTACCGAAACCACGGAGATTTCCACGAAAACTGTATCAACACCATCGGGAAAGACTTGGTCAACTTGCTAGACCCTCGCTATTTGGAGGTTTGGGGAAAATTCACTCCACGCGGTGGCATCTCAATTGACCCCTACTACAATTACGGTAAGCCAGGAACTAAGTATGAAGGCTTGGCAGAACAACGCCTCTTCCAACACGACCTTTATCCAGAGAAAATTGACAACCGCTAAACTCATACTCAATGAAAA
>NZ_VMMV01000094.1:0-26819 GCF_013277375.1 Streptococcus sp. 3613 | reverse complement strand
GCTGACTTCGTCAGTTCTATCTGCAACCTCAAAGCAGTGCTTTGAGCTGACTTTGTCAGTTCTATCTGCAACCTCAAAGCAGTGCTTTGAGCAGCCTGCAGCTAGTTTCCTAGTTTGCTCTTTGATTTTCATTGAGTATAAAATAAGCAAATCAGTAAGAAACCCACGACAAGATAATCCTGACGCGGGTTGTAGTTTCAACAAATGTCAATTGACCTGACTAGCAATCTGTAAGAGTGCCTTTTCAAAAAGGAAACCTTTTTCATAGAGTCCTGTCTTAATCTGATAGTCTGTCTCAATCAAGTAGGAAATTACTTGCTTCAAAAAGCTCAAAGAAAGTCCTCTTGAATCTCTCAGCGCAAACTTGATTTGATAGGGATTAGGATTGCGTCCGAGAAAACTTCCTAGACTACTTGCAATCTGAGATTCTGTTTGCCCAGACTCCGCCAAAATCTTCACCTGAGTAAAAGTCCGAAATTGTCCTAGCATGACTGCAATCAGTTTGATTTCATCTTCACCTTGCAAGGTCAAATCTCTAACCAAATCGCGCGCCTGATCCATCTTTTTAGTCAGAATAAACTGAGTTAAATCAAAAATATTGTCCTGTAAGGTCTTGGGAATTGCGTTAACAATATCCTCTTCCTCGATAACAGAGTCTTCCTTATAGGACTGTAAAAAGAGGAGATTTTTCTGGATTTCGCTAAATTGAAAACCCGACTTGACGAGAAGATTTTCAAAAGAATTATTGGTAAACTGCAGACCTTCTTTCTGGCTCCACTTTTGGAAATACTGGCGTAATTCTTGTTCTTTGGCTTCTACTGCATCAAAGACCTTGGCATCACGCTTAAGTAATTTTACCAGCCGTCTTTTGCTATCCAGCTTTCCTTCCGCAAAGATCAACAACTTGGTTGTTGGTGAAGGGTTATCAAGGTATTCCTCAAACGACTTGAGTTCATCATCTGTTAAAAAGCGTTTCTTGGCTGTTGTGATATCTACAAAATGGTCTAATATCACGATTTTCTCATCCGCAAAGAAAGGAAGGCTGACTAACTCCAGTTCCACATCCTTGTAGACCACTTCTTTCATATCAAAGTAGGCAAAGTTGAGATCAGCAGAATCATAGCCAATCTGTTTCAATACTTGACTCTTCATCACTTCAAACTGACCCTGATCTGTCCCTGTAAAAAGGCTCAGGCTAGGTAAATTTGATAAAGTCAACTTCTGACTCTCTTCAATGGCTAGCATCTTCTCTCCTTTCTTCTGATTTTTCGATTTAATTTAGTCAATATAGCGCAATTTCCCACGGAAATCTTCTAAGCTCTCGTATCCTTTTTCCGCCATGATTGCTTTTAGTTCATTGGTAATGCGGTCAAAGGCACCGACGCCTTCTTTGTGAAGGGTGGTTCCCACCTGCACCATACTCGCTCCACAGAGAATATGTTCAAAGGCATCACGACCAGTCAACACGCCACCTGTTCCAATGATTTGGATCTGGGGATTTAAGCGTTGATAAAAGGCGTGAACATTAGCTAAAGCAGTTGGTTTGATGTATTCTCCACCAATTCCACCAAAACCATTCTTAGGCCGAATAACGACAGATTCGTCTTCTATATAGAGGCCGTTTCCGATAGAGTTAACGCAGTTGACAAACTTGAGCGGATACTTGTTGAAAATAGCTGCCGCTTGGTCAAAGTGAACAATATCAAAATATGGTGGCAATTTAATTCCAAGAGGTTTGGTGAAGTAGGCAAACACCTCTGCCAAAATCCGGTCTGTTGTCTCAAAATCATAGGCAATCTGAGGTTTACCTGGAACATTTGGACAGGAAAGATTTAGCTCAGTCAGACCACGAAAATCACTCTCTTGGACTTTTTTCAAGATAGTATGGGTTTCCTCTGGAGACATTCCAACCAGAGATAAGAAGAAAGTTCGGTTTGGCTCTTTTTCCTGTAAATCCAAAAGATAATCCAAATAATAGTCTAAGCCCTTATTTGGCAAGCCCATAGAATTGATAGAACCAAGTGGAACATCTTGGTAACGTGGCTCAGGATTTCCCTGACGAAAGTCCAAGGTCGCTGTCTTAGTGACAAAGGTTCCTGCCGCTGAGTTTTTAACCCCTTCCAGCTCTTCTATCGTCATACAAGCCACACCTGCTGCATTCATCAAGCAATTGTCAAACTCAAAACCAGCAATTTGTGATTTTGTTGATACCATGATTCTAATCCTCCAGATTCCTTTTATTGCTAATATTATACCACAGTTTTAATTCTAGGTTCACTAGATTCTATGGTTCTATCTATTTATTCGGAAAAGAAAGTCTAGTGCAGAAGTCATGCTATGGAAACAGCTAGTGTATTGGAAGTTTGAACAAGGCTTGGGTAACAGACTTTTGAATGAAGTCCAAGCAACAAGGAGAAATCTCA
This sequence comes from Streptococcus sp. 3613, assembly GCF_013277375.1. Taxonomy (NCBI): domain Bacteria; kingdom Bacillati; phylum Bacillota; class Bacilli; order Lactobacillales; family Streptococcaceae; genus Streptococcus; species Streptococcus sp. 3613. Next base: position 24,396 of record NZ_VMMV01000094.1, on the reverse strand, counting down.
ACCATGAGTCCATTCCATGACTCTGTTGCTCTAGAAAACCTTGCAATAGTCAAGTTATAACGAATAAAACTTTGGATTGAAATATCCCCATGATTATCTATTACGAGGAGAAATCTCAACCTTTATCATTTTTAAAGAAATACATGTAAATCTCTACTTTCGCAAAATGGATTTTCAAAACAGTATCCCAGTATAGTTAAAAACTATAAAAAAGAGAGGAAGTTCCCCTCTTAAGATTTTATTTGACTGCTTCTTTTAAAGCATCTACCTTGTCCAAACGTTCCCATGGAAGATCAATATCTGTACGTCCCATGTGTCCATAAGCTGCTGTTTGACGATAAATTGGACGCTTAAGATCCAGCATTTGGATAATTCCTGCAGGACGAAGATCAAAGATTTGACGCGCTGCTTTTTCAAGCTTGCTTTCAGCTACCGTTCCTGTACCGAAGGTATCGATACGGACAGAAACAGGCTGGGCAACACCGATAGCGTAGGCCAACTGCACTTCCGCCTTCTTAGCAAGACCCGCTGCAACAATATTCTTGGCAATATAACGAGCTGCATATGAGGCAGAACGGTCCACCTTAGTCGCATCCTTACCAGAGAAGGCACCACCACCGTGACGAGAGTAGCCACCATAGGTATCCACGATAATCTTACGACCAGTCAAGCCTGAGTCCCCTTGAGGCCCACCGATTACAAAACGACCAGTAGGATTGATGAAGAATTTTGTTTGCGCATCCAAGTAAGAGGCTGGAATAACCTCTTTGATAACCTTGTTAATGACATCATTGTGAATTTGTTCGTTGCTGACTTCTGGATCGTGCTGAGTAGAAATAACGACTGTGTCCACACGTACTGGACGGTCATTTTCATCATACTCAACCGTAACTTGTGATTTAGCATCTGGGCGAAGATAGCTGATTTCCCCAGACTTACGAAATTCTGCCAGACGACGAACCAGTTTGTGACTGAGTGAAATTGGCAATGGCATGAGCTCTTCTGTTTCATCCACTGCAAATCCAAACATAAGCCCTTGGTCTCCAGCGCCAATCAAGTCAAGCGGATCTTGGTCTGCATTCCCACGAACCTCCAAGGCTTCGTTAACACCTTGGGCAATATCTGGTGACTGCTCAACAAGCGACGGATGGACTCCCACCGTCTCAGCAGAAAAACCATATTCTGTATTGGTGTAGCCAATCTCAGCAATGGTATCACGAACCACACGGTTAATATCTACATAGGCATTTGTAGAAATTTCACCAAAAACATGGACGGAACCAGTATAGACAGCTGTCTCAGCAGCAACGTGCGCCTCTGGATCCTCTGCTAAAATAGCATCCAAAATCGCATCTGAAATTTGGTCTGCAATCTTATCTGGATGCCCCTCAGATACAGACTCAGACGTGAATAATTTACGTTCTGACATAAAAATGTCCCCCCTTAAAAATAGTGTTATAGAGTTACAAAGTACTGATAGGAATCCCTATCATCTACGAATTGCGACTCGCAATAAAAAATAGAAATACCTACCATCTTATCGGGACTATATAACTTTATCATTATACCATTTTTTAGCGCAATTTGCAGTCTTTAATGTGATATTTCGGTTTAGATAGTTCGTTCTCATAAAGCAAAAAGTTGGAGTTCAGTACTCCAACAATTTCTATTAAAATGTTTGGCGTTTAGCTTTACGCTCTGCACGACCGCGAGCGCGATTTTCAGCACGCTTGGTTTTGCGGCGCTTTTCATCAACCGCCCATTGAATTTTCTTCTTATAACCTGGTTTGACTTTTTTCTTTTTCTTTTTAACCAAACCAATCATTTCGATATCGAGCTTATCTTGTTTTTTCTCACGGTTTGCACGACGATCACGGTCATAGGTATCTTGGAATTCTCCATCTTTTACCATCTTCGGAGTAAATTTAATTCCCAATTTCTCCAACTCACGGATATCCGAGTCATCGCTTGGTTGATAAAGAGTAATAGCTGTACCTGGTAGGCCATTGCGTCCGGTACGACCAACACGGTGAACAAAGAAGGATAAGTCTTGCGGAATGGCATCATTGATGACATGGCTGACACCTTCAATGTCAATCCCACGCGCCGCCAAGTCTGTTGCGACAATGTACTCAAAATCCAGATTTTTCACCTGATTCATGATTCGCTTGCGCTCACGAGGAGCAATATCTCCATGAATCTTCGCTACCTTCAATCCTTGAGCAGTCAGATATGAATGTAATTCATCAGCACGTGTCTTAGTGTTGACAAAAATCATTGCCAAATAAGGCTGCATCAACTGAGTCAATTGATAAATTTGAGCATTCTTGTCACGTCCCTTAGTAGAAATCAACCAATTATCAATGGTATCAGAAATGACCGTTTTGGTCTTGATTTTCTCCATGACAGGATTTGACAAGTATTTTTTCAAGAATGGTTGCAACTTTTGTGGAATAGTTGCTGAGAAGACCATGAATTGCAAGTCTTTTGGAAGGCTGCCAGCAATCTTATCAACAGTTTCCAAGAATCCCATATCCAAGGTCATGTCTGCTTCATCAACAACAAAGGTCTTAGCCTTGTGAATAGCTAGATCACCAGATTTAACCAAGTCGTAAATACGACCTGGTGTTCCAATAACAATATGAGGCTGGTTGCTTGCCAATTTCTCAATCTGGCGAGCCTTATCCGTACCACCCACATAATTAACTACACGAACTTCCACTTCTGAGTGGGCAGCAATCTGACGGGCTGCTTGGTAAATTTGAGTAGCCAACTCACGACTCGGTGCAGTAATGACTGCTTGTACACTATCGCTAGCTTCATCTAGTTGCTGGAAAATCGGTAACAAGAAAGTGTGAGTCTTACCTGAACCTGTTTTTGATTCACCGACTAGGTCACGACCTGCCAAAACAATAGGAATTAACTTATCTTGCACCTCTGTTGGAGTTGTAAATTTCAGCTCCTCCAAGGCTTCTCTAATATAGTTTTTAAATTGAAATTTCGTAAATGACATAATATCCTCGATTCTATCTATCCTATCAATTATACCACATTTTATTCCATTTCAGTAATCTCACTTATTTAGGCTATTTCCAGTACTTCTCTAATAAAAAAAAGGCTGGAACTTGTGAATCCCAACCTCTTTTCAGTCATTATTTCCAGTTTAACATAGCACTCAAGCCATAGTGATCACTAACTTGCGGACTATTGTTACCATCAAATACGACATGTAAATTTTCCACCTCTAACTCTTTGGTAGTAAAAACATAGTCGATTCGAAGGGGTTCAGTGTTCCCTTTCCAGCCATCAATTTCTGGTGGAACGGTATAGCTACCGCTTTTCTCTTGAGCAACTTCAAAAGCGTCTTGTAAGCCTAATGGACTAGCTAAAATAGCTTGGTAGCCTTCCTGACCTGCTGGATTGTTGAAATCTCCAGCTAACAAAAGTGGTTTGTTCAGTTCTTTCAAGACAGCCTCAAATCGTGCCCATTCTTCTTGGAAACCTTTATCCCACCAAGAAAGGTGGACACTTGCAACTGCAAGCTCCTGACCATCAACTACAGTTTCAGCCACGACAACACGGCGAGTATGATAGTCTGTTGGATCATCCACATCTGAAACCAAAATTTCTCTGGCTTCAATAGGTGTTTTAGACAAGATAGCTACACCTTCATGATAGCGGTCATATCCGATATGATTATAAGCCCAAGTCCAGTAGTAATTTTTCCCTTGCTCAGACAACTTTTCAACCAAGAGTCTAACATAGTGGTCTTGATGAATAGGCTCAGCTGCTGGCAAAGCTTGATAAAGATCATTAACCTCCACCTCTGGAGATGTGATCTCCTGATTGATTTCTTGGAAACAAATCAAATCATAGTCCTTTTCAAGAATATCCTCAAGCAAAATCTGGAATTTTTCCTCAGCTTCTTTTTCCATCCAACTGTGAGTATTGAGTGTTAAAAATTTCATTCTTTTCTCCCAAAATAAGAGGTTGGAATACAGCTTCCAACCTCAAATATATTACAATTCTACTTTAGCAACTGCTGTTTTAGCTGCAAGAGAACCTGTTTTTTCTAATTTAACTGATTTAATTGCATCACCATTTGTGAAGACAACTACTGTTGAAGTTTCACGTCCTGCTGCACGGATAGCATCCAAGTCAGCTGTGACAAGGAGATCTCCTGCTGCAACTTTTTGTCCTTCAGCAACATGAACTGTAAATGGTTTACCTTCAAGACTCACTGTGTCCAAACCAATGTGAACCAATACTTCAAGACCTGCTTCAGTCACAATACCAAGAGCATGTTTTGTTGGGAAGATGCTTGATACAGTACCTGAAACTGGAGATACAATGTTTCCATTGGCAGGTTCTACTGCAAATCCATCACCCATCATTTTTTGAGCAAATACTGGATCTTTTACTTGTTCCAAAGCAACAACTTGACCGTCTGCTACTGAGTAAACTTCCTCAGTAAGACCTTTGAAGTGAACAGTGTTTTGTTGTGCTTCAGTCATTTGACTTGGAAGAGTTTCAGGAATGATTTCACCTGAATCAAGGATATCTTGGATATCAGATTTCAATACGTCAGCTTTTGGACCGTAGATAGCTTGAACCCCTTGTCCTTTCATGACAAGACCCATAGCTCCTTCTGCTTTCCATTGCTCTGCATTTCCTACTTTATCTGCATCTTTAACAGTTACACGAAGACGAGTCATACATGCGTCAACATCAACGATGTTTGCACGTCCACCAAGAAGGTTGATAATGTTTACAGCTTGAGAGCCTGCTGCAACTTTCACTTCGCTGCTAGATTCTTCTGAACCTTCAGCAGTTTCGTAGTTTCCGTTACGCCCTGGAGTTGCGTAGTTGAATTTTTGAATCATGAAGTTTGCGATAAAGTACATGATTACAGCAAAGAGAACAGTTACCCAGATAAAGTTAACGATATCCATACCAATACCAGCATTAATTGCTAGTGGTGTACGAGTCAAGAACTCGATTGAACCGAATGAGTGGACACGTAGGTTTACTACGTCAGCCATAGCGAAGGCAGCACCTTGAACAAGTGAGTAAACAAGATACATAGGTGTTGCTACAAACATGAACATGTATTCGATTGGTTCAGTAACCCCTGTCAAGAATGTTGCAAGAGCTGTCGCAATCATCATACCTTTATATTGATGTTTCTTATCAGCATCGACATTACGGTAGATAGCCACGATCACACCCATCAAGATACCGAATGAACCGATCATTTGTCCAACTTTGAAACGAGCTGGGTGAACAGTATCTAACAATTGTTGGTAATGACTTGCATCTGTACCTTTAAGGTTAACAAGGTCTGTTACCCATGCAAGCCATAGTGGGTCTTGACCAAATACTTGAGTACCTTTAGCTGCACCAGTTAAAATGTCATAAGTACCACCAAGAGCTGTATAGTTCATTGGGATAGTCAACATGTGGTGAAGACCAAATGGCAAGAGCAAGCGTTCCAAAGTACCATACAAGAATGGTGCAAGGATTGGTGCAGTTTCTTGTGAGTTGGCAATCCAGATACCAAAGCTATTGATACCTGTTTGAACTACTGGCCAGAAAGCAGCAAGTAGAATTGCAGCGATTGCTGAACGAAGAATAACTACAAATGGTACGAAACGTTTTCCGTTGAAGAATGAAAGTGCATCAGGAAGTTTACGGAAGTTGTAGTATTTGTTGTAAGCAGTTGCCCCTACAAAACCTGAGATAATCCCTACGAATACACCCATGTTCAAGGCTGGAGCTTCAAGAACACTGATAAAGTAATCAGCAACTTTGATTGAACCACCAAAGAAAGTAGTTACCATAGCATCTGGATTTTTCAACATATCGCCTGATACACCAAAGATTGTACCAGTGATACGGTTAATCAAGATGAAAGCAAGACCAGCGGCGAAAGCACCACCAGCACGTTCTTTAGCCCAGCTTCCTCCAATGGCTAGGGCAAACAAAATGTGAAGGTTACCGATAACCCCCCAACCGATTTGCTCTAGGACACCACCAGTAATAACGAGTGGAGCAAAGTTAGGGTTAATCATCACGATAGACTTACCGATTGAAATCATCAAACCAGCAGCCGGCATAACCGCGATAACCACCATCAAAGCCTTACCGAATTTTTGCCAAAATTCGAAAGACAAGACATTTTTGAATGTATCTTTCATCATTCAAATCTCCTTTATTTTTATTTAGGCAAACGTTTTACGAAAACGTTTGCACCTTTTATGATTTAATTATACCACTTTAATTTTTTTTGTAAAGGCTTTTATTCAAAAAAATCCTCTTTTTTCAAAAATTTTCTAGGTGCTAAATTTCAAGTTCAAGTTAGCCATCAAGAAGTCTTCTCTGAGCAACTTCTTGATACTCTTCGAAAATCTCTTCCAACCACGTCAGCGTCGTCTTACCGTATATATATGACTGACTTTCTACAACCTCAAAACAGTATTTTGAGCATTCTTTGGCGAGCTACCTAGTTTGCTCTTTGATTTTCATTGAGTATTAGAAGTCCCTTTTCAAAAACTCTAGTAGCAAAAAAGGAGATTTTACAACCTCCTCATAAAAATAATTATTTTACCTAAATCTTCAAGAATCGGCGCATGGATATTCCTGATCCCAATGAACCAATGAAAATCCCAATCACAAATAGTAGGGCAATCATCAACGGACTAAATAAATCTGGACTAATCATGGATAGATTTTGCCCTACCAACGATTTGTTGACAGATTGGTAAACCATTTGATAAACAATAAAGACTAAAACAGATGGTGCGATAGCTCCCAATAAACCGATAAAGGCTCCTTCTAACAAGAACGGTCCACGGATATAACTGTTTTTAGCTCCGACCAAGCGCATGATTTGAATTTCGCGACTGCGGGAAATAATGGTAATACGAATGGTATTTGAAATCAAGAAAACTGCGACAAAAATTAACAAGGCAGCAATCCCTAGTCCCCAAACACGGATAAATGAAGCTAACTTGAAGAGTCTTTCTGTATTGGCACCGCCATCTTGAACCTCAGAGACACCTTCAATTTTTTTAGCATCTTCGGCTATAGTTTTTACATCATTTGGAGTGTTTGCCTCTACAATATAGGCATCATAGAGAGGATTGGCATCTCCTTCAAAGATTTTCCAGTTATCTCCCATTGTCTCGGTTAACTTTTCATATTGTTCTTCTTTACTTGAAAAGGTAACACTCTTAACCGTAGACATGTTCTTCAAAGAATCATATACCTTGTGGTAGTCATTATTTGTAACAGTTTGACCTTCTTTTTCAATTGTCTGACTGTTATCTTCCACATCCTTTCGGATATAAACTACTACACGGACATTATTTTCAATATCTGTAGCTAGTTTCGCTGTATTGAAAATAACAGAAGCAAATATTGCCACCAAGGTCAAAGTAATCATGACTGAACTGACAGCAGCTACTGTCATCCAACCATTTCGTTTCAAACTTTTTAAGGCTTCAAATAAATGGCGAAAAAATCTACTAATCATCGTATCCATACTCTCCTTTTGATTCGTCACGAACGACACGGCCATTTTCAATGGCAATGACACGGTGGCGCAAGGTATTTACAATCTGGCTATTATGAGTCGCCATCAAAATAGTTGTCCCTTGTAGGTTAATCCGTTCCAAGAGATTCATAATTTCCCATGAATTATCCGGATCCAGGTTTCCTGTTGGTTCATCGGCTATCAATACTTTGGGATTATTTACAATGGCACGTGCAATCGCAATCCGCTGTTGCTCTCCACCTGAGAGCTCATTTGGAAAAGAACGAACCTTGTGCTTCAACCCAACCAAGTCTAAAACTTCCATCACACGTTTTTTGATATTACGGCGATTTTCCCCGATTACTTCCATAGCGTAAGCAATATTTTCATAGACAGTTTTCTTTGGCAAGAGTTTATAATCCTGGAAGACAACCCCAACACTACGACGTAGAAGCGGGACGTCTTTCTTTTTGATCTTAACCAGATTAAAACCAGCAACTGATAGGCTTCCTTTATCGATTTTTACTTCACGATACAGAGAACGAATGAAGGTTGACTTCCCTGCTCCTGAAGGTCCTACAATGTAAGCAAATTCTCCCGGTTGAACGCTGACCGAAACACCGCGTAGGGCAGTCGTTCCGTTGTCGTATTTTTTGACGACATCTCTCATTTCAATGATTGACATGTGAGTTCCTTTCTATCTTAGCTGATTCGCCACTTAAGGTAGGCATCGATAAAACCATCTAGGTCTCCGTCCATAACCTTATCTACCTGAGCAACTTCAAAGCTAGTTCGATGATCTTTTACCATAGTATAAGGCGTGAAGACATAAGAACGGATTTGGCTTCCCCATGTGATTTCTTTTTTCTCACCCTTGAGGGAATCTACCTCCGCAGCTTTCTTCTCTTGCTCCATTTGATAGAGCTTAGCCTGCAACATCTTCATAGCTCGATCTCTATTTCCATACTGGGTCCGATCCACTGTTGACTGGACAACAATTCCAGTGGGAATGTGGGTTAAACGTACACCTGTTGAAACCTTATTGACATTTTGTCCACCGGCACCACCTGAACGGAAGGTATCCATCTTGATGTCATCTTCCCGGATTTCCACTTCAATGGTATCGTCCAACTCAGGCATCACTTCTACGGATGTGAAAGATGTATGGCGACGTTTGGCAGAGTCAAATGGTGAAATTCGCACCAAACGGTGTACCCCCATTTCTGACTTGAGAAGACCATAGGCATTAGGCCCTTCAAATGATAAGGTTACTGACTTGATACCAGCTTCATCCCCTGCTTGGTAATCCAATACTTCCACTTTAAAGCCTTTAGCATTACCATAACGAGTATACATACGAAGCAACATATCACCCCAGTCCTGAGCCTCAGTACCACCAGAACCTGGATGGATTTCCAAGATGGCATTGTTGTGGTCATAAGGTTCTGACAAGAGTAGAGTCATCTCATAGCTGGTCATCATCATATCAAGTTCGGCTAACTGCTCTACCAGTTCTTCTTGAACTGACTCGTCTTCAGCTAAAAAGTCCAATAAAATTTCGACTTCATCCTGCAACTCTTCCATTTTGTGGAAGGTGTTATAGGTGTTTTTTAATTCATTTAATTCTTGCGACGTTTTTTGGGCCGCAATATTATCATTCCAAAAATCAGGTTCTGTCATCTTGTTTTCCAAGATGGCAATCTCTTCCTCTAGCCCTTCGAGGTCAAAGAGACCCCCTGAAAGAAGCTAATTTTTCACGATTTGCGTCAATTTTTTGACGGATTACTGAAATGTCCATAAATACTCCTTTTTTACATCATTTCATTATAGCATATTTTATCATTTCTTTCCATCTTTTGCTATAATCCCTTTTTTATGAAAAAAGAAGCCTTTCGGCTTCCCTTCTTACAAGACTTTTGCTGAAGTGCGAGTGATTTCTTCCACTTGAATACCATTTGCTTCAAATTTTTCTTTCAAGGCTGGTAAATCAATTGATCCATCGATTTGCACTTCGATAATGACCTTACCATCCTTACGCGGAATATTGACTGTATGGGAGATATTCAAATTTTCTTCAACGATTAGAGAAACAATCTTACCAAGAACGCCAACTTCATCTTCTGTAACAAAGCGCACACGAATTCCTTCTTCTCCATAACCAGCAATTTCAAGAAAGGCTTGGAAAACGTCACGGTCCGTAATAACCCCATAGACTTGATGGTTATCTACTACAGGAAGAATACCAATCTTGTTTTTCAACATCAGATAAGTTGCATCTTCTAGACTCGCATAGCCTGAAACAGTGACAACATCGCGAATCATGACATCTTTTACTTTTGTCTTATTTAGAAGATAATTCATCTCATAGATAGAAAGACTGGTTGCTTTTGATGGGCTAGCTTGGGCAATGGTTCCCTCAGTTACCAAACCAACCAATTGATCATTTTCGATAACAGGCAAGCGGTGCAACCCTTGCTCTCTCATCAAATCTGCTGCATGAGATACTGTTGTATCTGGACTAATATAAACTACCTTGCGGGTCATAAAATCTTTAACTGCCATGAGACTTCTCCTTTTCTATTCTTATCCCTATTATACAATCTTTTTGTAAATCTATCAAACGCTTACATTTCTTTTTCAAAATTCAGAAAAGTATGAATAAGCTAGCAAAAAGAGCTCTAAAATCGAGCTCTGTGAATGAAAGCAAGATACCTTTCATTCGATTTTTTCAATTATTAGAAATTAAGCTTTCAATATAGATGTAGATTTGTTTGCAATCTAAATATGCCGACTAAAACAATCCACTGAATAAGATAATTGCTTCGCAATCTCTATTCACCGACTAAAAAGGTCCCCCGGACCTTTTTAGCCACCTAGATATGCTTTTCTGACTTCTTCTGATGAAGCGAGTTCTTTTCCTGTTCCTGATAGAACGATTTTCCCTGTTTCCAATACATATCCTCGGTCAGAGATTGCGAGTGCTTTATTAGCATTTTGTTCAATCAAGAGGACGGTTGTTCCTTGCTTCTGAATATCTTGAATGATATCAAAGATCTCTTGAATAAAGATTGGGGCAAGTCCCATTGAGGGTTCATCTAAGAGAAGAAGTTTTGGTGTTGACATAAGAGCGCGTCCCATGGCAAGCATTTGTTGTTCTCCTCCTGAAAGAGTGGCTGCATCTTGGTTCTTGCGTTCTTCAAGACGTGGGAAGCGTGAAAAGACCTTCTTCAAGTTAGCTTGATTTTCTTCACGATTTTTCTTTAAAAAAGCTCCCATTTCTAGATTTTCCATAACAGTCAAGCCAGGAAAGACGTGGCGTCCTTCTGGAACTTGTGAAAGCCCACCTGCTACGATTTTTTGAGCTGGCATTTTTTGGATTTCTTGACCTAAAAATTCAATCTTTCCAGAGCTTGGTCTAACCAAACCAGACAAGGTACGGAGAATGGTTGTCTTACCTGCACCATTGGCACCGATAAGGGAAACAACTTCTCCTTCATTCACTTCAAAGCTTACATCACGGACTGCTTGAATCATACCATAATGCACAGAAAGATTATCAACTTTTAACATAGACATTAGGCTTCACCTCCTAGATAAGCTTCGATAACGCGTTTATTGGTCTTAATTTCATCTGGAGTTCCTTGAGCAATTAAACGGCCATATTCAAGTACGTAGATACGTTCTGTTACTTCCATGACCAGATTCATATCGTGTTCAATCAACATGATTGTAATCTTAAATTCATCTTTGATACGACGAATTAACTCAGTCAATTCGGCTGTTTCCTGCGGGTTCATACCTGCGGCTGGTTCATCCAAAAAGAGAATTTTAGGTTCCGTAGCGAGGGCACGAACAATTTCCAAACGACGTTGTTGTCCGTAGGCAAGATTTTTAGCTAGAGTTTCTGCATCACCATCTAAATCAAAGATTTTCAGCAATTCCAAGGCTTTAGCCTTTAATTCTTTTTCACTCTTGTAAAAAGCTGGTAAGCGCAAAAAACTAGCAAAAACATGTTGTTTGTGATGGTTACCAAAGGCAATCAAAACATTGTCCAAAACGGTTAAATCTTTAAAGAGACGGATATTTTGGAATGTACGTCCAAGTCCCAAAGAAGCAATCTTATAAGGTGACTTTCCATTCAAAAGGTGACCATCTAAGGTTACTGTTCCCTCACTTGGTTCATAAACACCCGTCAAGAGGTTGAAAAGGGTGGTTTTCCCAGCTCCATTTGGACCGATTAGTCCAACCAGTTCCCCTTCGTTCAATTCAAGAGTCACATCTCCAACAGCTGTTAGACCGCCAAAATGTTTGGTTAACTGTTTTACTTCAAGTAATGCCATTAGTTTTGTTCCTCCTTTTTAGATTTTTTAAAGAAACGTGATAGGCTCAATTCCCATGTTCCAAGGAGTCCACCTGGTCTGAAAATCATTACCAATACCAAGGCCAAAGCGTAAATAATCATACGCACGCTGGCAACATCTTGGAGAAGCATATTCAAAATTCCCAGAACAATAGCCGATACAATGGCACCTGTAATGGAACCAAGTCCACCAAATACAACAATGATCAATACGTTGATTGAGTTGATGAAAGTGTAATCTTTCGGTACAACTGAACCGATAAATCCTGCCTGAAGTGACCCTGCAATACTTGCAGTAATAGCACCAAAGACAAAGGCGATGATTTTAATCTTAGTCGTATTAACCCCAACTGACTCAGCAGCGATTTCATCCTCACGAACAGAGAGGGTTGAACGACCAATTGGGCTACGCAAGAAGTTCAAGGTTGCAATGGTTGTAATCACGACAAAGAAGTAAACCATTTGCCAAGTTGTAAAGTTAGGAATTCCTAAGATACCTGCCGCACCATTTGTAAGGCTTCCACCATTGATGATAAAGATACGAATAATTTCAGAAACACCTAGAGTTGCTACTGCAAGATAGTCCCCCTTCAAGCGTAAGGTTGGAATTCCGACAAGCAAGGCAACTGCTCCTGAAAGCAAAGCCCCTACAAGCATGGCTCCAAAGAAGGCACCGTAGGTTGGTGATTTAGAACCAATAATAGCTGCTGCATAGGCACCAATCGCCATGAAACCAGCATGCCCAAGTGAAAATTGTCCTGAAAAACCAACGATTAAGTTGAGACCAACAGCCAGAATAATATTAATTCCGATTTGTTGTAAAATCTGTACATAGAACAGATTGAGTACTCCGACTGAAACCAGTACACTAATCAAGCCATAGCCAGCTAACAAAAGGAGTAACCATAGAATATTAACTTTTAAATTTTCTTTCATCGCTTACACCTTCTCTTTCACATTCTTACCAAGGATACCAGCTGGGCGGACAATCAAGATCAACAACAAGATTCCATAAACAATGGCATCACGGAAGTCTGACATCCCAAATGCTGTCGCAAAGGTTTCCAATAAACCAATCACAAAACCACCAAGAGCCGCACCAGGAATAATCCCGATACCACCAAGTACCGCGGCAACGAAAGACTTAAGACCTGGAGTAACCCCCATCAAAGGCTCAAGAGAGTTATAATAAAGAGCAATCAGAACACCAGCCGCCCCCGCAAGAGCAGAACCCAAAGCAAAGGTAAAGCTGATAGTCCGGTTCACATTGATCCCCATCAATTGCGCTGCATCACTATCTACGGATACTGCACGCATGGCTTTCCCCATCTTGGTCTTTTGGACAATGACTTGTAACAAAATCATCAAAAGCAAGGAAATGGCCAAGATCATTAACTGCACATTTGTTAGGCTAACTGGTCCCAAATCATAGCGAACTGTTTGAATCGCTTGAGGGAAGGCACGGGTATTGGCACCAACCAGATAGACCATGCCATACTCCAGTAGGAAAGAAACCCCAATAGCTGTAATCAAAACAGCAATACGAGTAGAGTGACGCAAAGGTCGGTAAGCAAGGAACTCAATCACGACACCAAGGATGGCTGTCGCTAGCATCGCTACAATAAGCGCTACAAAAAAATTCATTTGGAAAGAATTGATCAAGAAATAACCAATAAAGGCTCCCATCATATAAATATCACCGTGGGCGAAATTGATGAGCTTGATAATTCCGTAAACCATGGTATATCCTAGGGCTAACAGCGCATAAACACTACCTAGAATCAAACCATTTACTAGTTGTTGGAGCATAAGATTCACTCTTTCTATATATAATTCCGAGGTTTTTCCCTCACTTTTTGATAGGTTCTTAAACATCGAAACAGGGAGTGAGTCAAAGGCTCATTCCCTATTTCAACATTTTTCTATTATGGTTTTACAACTTCTGCTGCTTCAACCTTACCATTGTTCATGGTCATCATGTAAGCAGTTTTAACTGTGTTGTGGTCCGCATCGAAGCTTGTTTTACCAGTTACACCTTCAAAGTCTTTTGTTTTAGCAAGATTATCCTTGATTTCACCTGAGTTTTTAGCACCTTTTGCTGCGTTTGCTACAAGGTGAACTGAGTCATAAGCCAAGGCTGCAAATGTTGAAGGCTCTTCATTGTACTTAGCGCGGTAAGCGTCAAGGAAGGCTTTGGCTTTAGCTGAAACTTCTACAGTAGTTGAGAAACCTGAGATAAAGTAGATGTTTGATGCTTTTTCAGCAGTTGCTTGTTGTACAAACTCTTCACCGTTAAATCCATCACCACCAACGATTGGTTTGTCAATTCCCATACCACGCGCTTGGTTTACAATCTTACCAGCCTCATTATAGTAACCAGGAACAACGATAGCATCAAAGTCTTTCCCTTTCATTTTTGTAAGGGCTGCTTGAAAGTCTGTGTCACCTGCTACGAAAGTTTCATCTGCAACGATTTCACCCTTGTATGACTCGCGGAAAGATTTGGCAATCCCTTTAGCATAGTCACTGGCATTGTCAGTGTAAAGAACAACTTTCTTAGCATTTAATTTTTCAGAAACATAGTTTGAGATAATTTTTCCTTGGAAGCTATCTTGGAAAGTTCCAATAAAGAGGTAATCTTGACCTTTAGTCAATCCATCTTGAGTCGCACTTGGTGAGATCAATGGAACACCTGCTTTTGTAGCGTTCGCTACCGCAGCTGCAGTCGCACCAGATGTCGCAGGTCCTACGACTGCTGATACTTTAGATTGGGTTACAAGGTTAGTTGTAACTGAAGCAGCCTCAGCTGTTTCAGACTTATTATCTTTATCGACTACTTCGATTTGTTTTCCATCGATACCACCTGCGGCATTGATTTCATCAACAGCCAATTGGGCACCTTTTTGTTCAGCTGTTCCGTATGCAGCTAAAGAACCTGATTCTTCAAAGTTAAACCCGATTTTAATTGTCTTTTCCTCTACTGAGTTACCAGCAGTGTTGACTGCTCCAGACTTCACTTCTCCACAGGCTGCAAGAAGTGCTACACTTGCAAGCGCCACAAACGATAGGGCAAATTTTTTCTTCATCTTTTTTTGTCTCCTTATTTCTTAAATAGTCTGTTAAGAATATATCGAATTATCAGAAAATTGTCAACACTTTTCTTTAAATTTTTATCTGATAACGTTTTCCTATCGGTAAAGGTTACCCACAAAGGGTGTTTCCAGCTCTTGGATATGACAAACTCTGACTTTTTTGATAAACTTTTCCTTGCTCAAGCGCCCGACCAATTGCTCCACTTCTTGAGTTGGAACATAGAGTTGTAAGTAACGATGCTTCTTGGAATGATAGGTAATATCTCCATAATCCTGCAGTTTTTTGGCATCACGATTATAGTAAAGATAGATAATCAAGCCAGATCGATTGACTTTTTCAAACATGATAAATCCTCTTTCTAAGAAATCTCCCCCTATTATACCAAAAAAAGCAAACCCAGTCGAGTTTGCCTTCTATCAACATTAGTTCAATGAATTGTTGGCCATGATTTCATCAATAAAGCCATATTCAAGTGTTTCTTGGGCACTCATCCAGTTATCGCGTTCTGCATCTGCATGGACTTTTTCGATTGACTGACCTGAATTTTCAGCCAATATTTTTTCCAAGGTATGACGAGTTTTAAGCAAGTGTTCTGCAGCAATCGCCATATCGGTTTGTTGAGTACCTCCACCTGTACCGCCCATTGGTTGGTGAATCATATACTCTGCATTTGGAAGCATGAAACGCTTGCCTTTTGCTCCACTTGATGCAATGACCGTCCCCATAGATGCAGCCATTCCCATAACGATGGTTTGGACATCTGCCTTGATAAAGTTCATGGTATCAACGATTGCCAAGCCAGCTGAAACAGAACCACCAGGTGTGTTGACATAAAGGTAAATATCTTTTGTACTATCTTGGGCATCCAAGAAAAGCAATTGGGCAATAACTGAGTTAGCCATATTGTCTTCAACTGGACCTGTCAGCATAATGATGCGGTCTTTTAAAAGACGTGAGTAAATATCGTAGGAACGTTCTCCACGGCTTGTTTGTTCAATAACTACAGGAATCATTTATTTCTCCTTTTGAGTTTTATTTTTGTTGGTCAAATGACTGAAGATAAGACTATTATAATATTTTGGTCAAAAAAGGTCAGATTTTTGCTCTGTTTTCATTAGAACAGAAACAAAAATTCAACCTCCTTTCGTGACTGGAACTTCTTTTCCAAGTCATTCTCTTTTTAATTTTATTTTGTACCGAACAAGCGGTCTCCAGCATCTCCAAGACCTGGAACGATATAACCGTGTTCGTTCAAACGTTCATCCAAGGCTGCTGTAAAGATTTCTACATCTGGATGAGCTTCTTGAAGAGCTTTTACACCTTCTGGTGCTGATACAAGGCAGACAAATTTGATATTTGATGCGCCACGTTTTTTAAGCGAGTCAACAGCCAAGATTGCTGAGCCACCTGTTGCCAACATTGGATCTACTACAAAAATTTGACGTTGGTCAATATCTTCAGGCAATTTTACCAAGTATTCAACTGGTTGAAGCGTTTCTTCATCACGGTACATACCGATGTGACCAACCTTAGCAGCTGGAACCAAGCTCAAGAGCCCATCGACCATCCCGATACCTGCACGTAAGATTGGAACGATGGCCAATTTCTTACCTGCCAATTGTTTTTGAACTGTTTTTGTAATTGGTGTTTCGATTTCCACATCTTCTAGTGGAAGATCACGAAGTACTTCATACCCCATCAACATTGCAATCTCATCTACTAGCTCACGAAAAGCTTTTGTAGAAGTATCTGTACGACGCAAGATTGACAATTTGTGTTGAATCAGCGGGTGATTAATAACTTCAATTTTTCCCATTTTTGGAATTCCTTCTTTCAATTTATTCTTCTTATTATACCAAAAAACGGTTTAAAAATCTTTCTAAACCATTTATTTTTGATAATTTTTACATTAAATCTGCTTCTTTAAGAGCTGTCTGTACTGTCTCAAGTGGTAAATGGGTTAATTCTGTTCCCTTTTCTTGATAAAGGTATTGGGCATAGTCGTCCATTCGGTACTGGTTGATATAAACCACGCGCTTGCAACCGACCTGCAGCAATTGTTTGGTACAGTTGAGACAAGGAAAATGGGTCACATAGGCTGTAAAACCTTTGGGAACACCACGTTCTGCACCTTGGAGAATAGCATTAACCTCAGCGTGAAGGGTGCGAACACAGTGGCCTTCAATGACCAAACATTCGTGGTCAATACAATGCTCAGTCCCTGACACCGAACCATTGTAACCAGTGGAAATGACCTTATTATCCTTTACCAGAATTGCGCCCACTTTGGCACGTTTACAAGTGGAACGATTGGCAATTAGTAGGGCTTGGGCTGCAAAATACTCATCCCAGGCCAGTCTTTTTTCAGTCATCTCTTTTCTCCTATTTCTCTATTTTTTAAAAAATGGTAACCGTAAATCCGCAATCTTTTCAGCAGGTACCTTCATGCCATCCTTGATCCACTTTAGAAGGACAGAGACGATGGCCGAGCTCCAGAAGGAATGAAGATAAGAGCTGACACCTTTTGATTTTCCATGGTATTTTTCTAGAAATTCCTGCATGGCTTGGACAAAGATTTTTTCCAGATGGTAATCCAAGGCCAATTGAATCACTCTAACTTCCTTTCTGGCCTCCCGGAAAAGGTGAACCCAAACCAAATAAAGGTCTGTCTTTAAATCGTAATGATGCAGCTGTTCCATAATATTGTGGACAGTTCGTTTAAAGACGCTCTCTAAAATTTCCTCTTTGGAGTCATAATTGCGATAAAAGGCCGCACGCGAAACACCTGCACGTTTGACCAATTCAGAAATACTAATCTTGGTCAGTTCCTTTTTTTCCAAGAGTTGCAAGAGGGCTGTTTCAATGGCTTCTCTGGTTAATAAATTGGATTCTTGGTTTGATTTTCTGAGATTTTCAAGAGACTTTTCAGAGATTCTACGTTCAGACATAACATTTTCTTTCTACTTGTCACAACAGACGGATGATGCTTTTGTTTCAAGGGTTTTCATGATATAATTGTAAAAAAAGACAGAACCTTTGTCAATGTATAACTGACAAAGATGGAGAATTTCTATGACTTGGAAGATTATTGCTGACTCTGGTTGTGATTATCGTCAACTGCCAACACCAGCTATTAACACAACCTTTGTAAGTGTCCCCTTAACCATTCAAGTAGCTGATCAGGTCTTTGTTGATGATGCCAGTCTTGATATTGACCATATGATGAAAACCATGTATGCAACCGCAGAAGCTTCAAAATCAGCTTGTCCAAGCCCAGATGATTATTTGCGAGCATTTGAAGGTGCCAAAAACATTTTCCTAGTAACCATCACTGGTACTCTTTCTGGTAGTCACAATAGTGCGCAACTGGCCAAGAATATTTATCTGGAAGAACATCCTGACACTAAGATTCATGTAATTGATAGTTTGTCTGCTGGTGGAGAAGTTGACTTGCTCGTAGAAAAATTAAATGACTTGATTGACCAGGGCTTATCTTTTGAAGAAGTGGTTGAAGCTATCACCGCCTATCAAGAAAAAACTAAGTTGCTCTTTGTCCTAGCCAAAGTCGATAACTTGGTGAAGAACGGCCGTTTGAGCAAGCTTATCGGTACGGTCGTTGGCCTTCTAAATATCCGTATGGTTGGGGAAGCTAGTGAAACTGGAACCCTCGAATTGCTACAAAAAGCAAGAGGAGCAAAGAAGTCAGTTCAAGCAGCCTATGAAGAGTTAGTGAAAGCAGGATATGCTGGTGGCCGTATTGTTATGGCCCAACGCAATAACGAGAAATGTTGCCAACAGCTTTCAGACCGAATCCGTGAAACCTTCCCACAGGCGGATATTAAAATTCTCCCAACATCTGGTCTCTGCAGTTTCTATGCAGAAGATGGCGGTCTGCTGATGGGCTATGAAATTGATTAATTGCATTCTTGACAAGAGGTAACCATCATCTCTTGTTTTTTTGTGGTACAATAGAGCTATGAAACATTTTGATACTATTGTCATCGGTGGAGGACCTGCTGGTATGATGGCTACGATTTCCAGTAGCTTTTATGGACAGAAAACCCTCCTCATCGAAAAAAATCGGAAACTTGGAAAAAAGTTAGCTGGGACTGGTGGGGGACGTTGCAATGTGACCAACAATGGTAGCTTGGACGACCTACTAGCTGGAATTCCTGGAAACGGACGCTTTCTTTACAGTGTTTTCTCCCAGTTCGATAATCATGACATCATCAACTTTTTTACAGAAAATGGTGTTAAACTTAAGGTCGAAGACCACGGACGCGTCTTTCCAGCTAGTGACAAGTCTCGGACTATTATCGAAGCTTTGGAAAAGAAAATCACTGAACTAGGTGGTCAAGTTGCTACTCAAACCGAAATTGTTTCGGTTAAAAAAGTAGATGAGCAATTTGTCCTGAAGTCAGCTAACCAAGTCTTCACTTGTGAGAAACTCATTGTCACAACTGGTGGAAAATCCTATCCTTCGACTGGTTCGACTGGTTTTGGTCACGAGATTGCTCGCCATTTTAAACACACCATCACCGAGCTTGAAGCTGCTGAAAGTCCTTTATTAACAGATTTTCCACATAAGGCCTTGCAGGGGATTTCGCTGGATGATGTGACTCTAAGTTATGGCAAGCGTGTCATCACTCACGATTTGCTTTTTACCCACTTTGGTTTGTCAGGCCCTGCTGCCCTACGTATGTCTAGCTTTGTCAAGGGTGGGGAGATTCTCTCACTGGATGTTTTGCCTCAGCTTTCTGAGAAGGACTTGGCTAAATTCCTAGAAGAAAATCGAGAAAAAGCTCTAAAAAATGCCTTAAAAACCTTGTTACCAGAACGCTTGGCCGAATTTTTTGTACAAGGATATCCTGAAAAAGTCAAACAACTGACTGAAAAGGAACGAGAACAACTTGTCCAGTCCATTAAAGGACTTAAAATTCCTGTAACTGGAAAAATGTCTCTTGCCAAGTCCTTTGTCACCAAAGGTGGTGTCAGTCTCAAGGAAATCAACCCTAAAACCCTTGAAAGTAAGCTGGTTCCTGGCCTCCACTTTGCAGGCGAAGTCATGGATATCAACGCCCACACAGGTGGCTTTAACATCACTTCTGCCCTCTGTACCGGCTGGGTGGCGGGATCAAACCCAATCTAAATATACATTACTAAATGGAACAATCCCCCCCAAAAAAAAGAAAGGAACTACTTTGGAACATATTATCTTGCTAAGGGGAGTCACTCCTAATGGAAAAAATGCTATCCCTAAAATGTCTTATCTAGTAGATATCTTGACAGAAGCTGGTTTTCAACAAGTTCGAACTTATATTCAAAGTGGAAATATTATTCTTGAAAGTAACTTAGCTCTCGAAGAAATACGAGAACAAGTTCATACTCTATTAGACTTCCTGCAAAACTAGAATCCTAGTTCATGATTGATAATACCAGCAATCAAATTCATTCGTAATCCGAAGCGTTTACGATGATTTCGATAGGTTGTTGAAAACATTTTAAACGTTTTTACTTTGGCAAAGATGTTCTCAACCTTGCTTCTCTCCTTAGATAGCGCATGGTTATAGGCTTTCTCTTCAGCTGTTAGCGGCTTGAGTTTGCTGGATTTACGTGGAGTTTGTGCTTGAGGATATATCTTCATGAGCCCTTGATAACCACTGTCAGCCAAGATTTTACCAGCTTGTCCGATATTTCTGCGACTCATTTTGAACAACTTCATATCATGACAATAGAAACAATTCTCCCTTGACTTGTGACAATCGCCTGAGACTTCATAGCGTGAAATTTCTTTTTACCAGAATCATTCGCTAATTGTTTTTTTAGGACGATTGATTTTTACTTCCATCGCATCAATCATTACCGTGTCCTCAGAACTGAGAGGAGTTCTTGAAATCGTAAAACCACTTTGAACAAGAGTTACTTCAACCCATTGGCTCCGACGGAGTAAGTTGCTTTCGTGGATACCAAAATCAGCCGCAATTTCTTCATAAGTTCGATATTCTCGCACATATTGAAGAGTGGCCATAAGAAGATCTTCTAGGCTTAATTTAGGTTTTCGTCCACCTTTTGCGTGTTTAAGTTGATAAGCTGTTTTTAATACAGCTAACATTTCTTCAAAAGTGGTACGCTGAACACCAACAAGACGCTTAAATCGTGCATCAGTTAGTTATTTACTTGCTTCATAATTCATAGAACTACTATACCATATTTTGTTTCTCAGGAAGTCTGATCATTTCAAATCCAGTCATTGCCCTTGGAGCTCAAGCTGCCTTTATCCTATTGAATATCTTTATTGTGTCACGTGGAATTCAAAAAGGGATTGAAAGAGCTTCGAAAGTCATGATGCCCCTGCTCTTTATCATCTTTGTCGTCATCATCGGGCGCTCTCTCAGTTTGCCAAATGCCATGGAAGGGGTTCTTTACTTCCTCAAACCAGACTTTTCAAAACTGACAAGTGCTGGTCTCCTCTATGCTCTAGGACAATCTTTCTTTGCCCTCTCACTAGGGGTTACAGCTATGTTGACCTATGCTTCTTACTTGGATAAGAAAACCAATCTGGTCCAGTCAGGGATTTCCATTGTAGCCATGAACATCTCGGTATCCATCATGGCAGGTCTAGCCATTTTCCCTGCTATGTCAGCCTTCAATATCCAGTCTGAAGGGGGACCGAGCCTGCTCTTTATCGTCTTGCCTCAACTCTTTGACAAGATGCCTTTTGGAACCATTTTCTACATCCTCTTCCTCTTGCTCTTCCTCTTTGCGGCAGTCACTTCTTCCGTTGTTATGCTGGAAATCAATGTGGGCAATATCACCAATCAGGACAACAGCAAGCGTGCCAAATGGAGTGTTATTTTAGGAATTTTGACCTTTGTCTTTGGCATTCCCTCAGCCCTTTCTTACGGTGTTATGGCAGATATTCACATTTTTGGGAAGACCTTCTTTGACGCTATGGATTTCTTGGTTTCCGATCTTCTCATGCCATTTGGAGCTCTCTGCCTTTCACTTTTTACAGGCTATATCTTTAAAAAGGCTCTTGCAATGGAGGAACTCCATCTCGATGAAACAGCATGGAAACAGGGACTGTTCCAAGTCTGGCTCTTCCTTCTTCGTTTCATCATTCCAATCATCATCATCGTGGTCTTCATCGCCCAATTTATGTAATCAAAAAGGACTTGAGTAGTAAACTCAGGCCCTTTCTTTTTTATGGATGGCTAACAATCAATTCCAAATCTTGCCCTTCCAGAGTCCAAGCTTCAACATCACTTGGTAGGATAAAGTGGCTGCCTTTTTGGATTGGATAGTTTTTTCCGTCAACAGTTAGCTGACCTTGACCAGCTAAGACACTCAATAAGCTGTAGTCAGCTGTCTTTTCGAAGTCAACTTTTCCAGTAATTTCCCACTTGTAAACTGCAAAGAAATCATTGGATACAAGGAGAGTTGAGTATAAATCATCAGCTTTAACAGTTACAGGACGGCTATTTGCAGGCTCACCAATGTTCAATACATCAATGGATTTTTCAAGGTGAAGTTCACGCAAGTTTCCCTTATCATCCTTACGGTCAAAGTCATAGACGCGATAGGTGGTGTCACTAGATTGTTGGGTTTCAAGAATCAAGATACCCGCACCGATAGCATGCATGGTGCCACTTGGTACATAGAAGAAATCTCCAGCCTTAACAGGCACTTTTGTCAGCAAGGCATCCCAGTTTTTATCTTCGATTTGCTGGCGGAGTTCCTCTTTTGACTTGGCATTGTGACCGTAGATAATCTCTGAGCCTTCATCCGCAGCTATGATGTACCAGCATTCTGTTTTTCCGAGTTCGCCTTCATGCTCGAGTCCATAAGCATCGTCTGGGTGAACTTGGACGCTGAGCCAGTCGTTAGCATCCAGAATTTTAGTCAAGAGTGGAAATACAGGTTCTGGACGATTGCCAAACAATTCACGGTGCTGCGCATACAAAGTAGCCAGGTCTGTTCCCTGGTAGCGTCCATTGGCAACTTTAGAGACACCATTTGGATGGGCTGAGATGACCCAGTATTCTCCGATTTTTTCACTTGGGATGTCGTAGCCAAACTCATCACGTAGCTTGGTTCCACCCCAGATTTTTTCTTGCATAACTGATTGTAAAAATAATGGTTCTGACATCTTGATCTCCTGTCTGATTTTTCTCCCCTCATTATAGCAAAAAAAGAGTTCCATTTGAACTCTTTTTTCACATCTTATAAAGTAGGGAGAAGATTTTGTAAAAATAGTAAACAAATGTGCTCTACTCGATGCTTGCTCCATTGCTATCAATGACATCCTTGTACCAATAGAAGGACTTCTTCTTGCTACGTTTGAGAGTCCCATTTCCTACATTATCTCGATCTACATAGATAAAGCCATAGCGCTTATTCATTTCCCCTGTGCCAGCTGAAACCGAATCGATACAGCCCCAAGTCGTATAACCAAGCAAGTCAACCCCGTCTTGGTAAATGGCATCTCGCATGGCCTTGATGTAGGCCTCTAAGTAAGTAATCCGATAGTCATCTGCTACATAACCATTCTCATCCGGTGTATCCATAGCACCGAGTCCATTTTCTACGATAATACTAAACTAAAATCAAAAAGCATTATATAATAGTAATATGAAATCAACTAAAGAAGAAATCCAAGCTATCAAAACACTTTTAAGAGACTCTCGTACAGCTAAATATCATAAACGCCTTCAAATCGTTCTATTTCGTCTGATGGGTAAATCTTATAAAGAGATTATAGAGCTTTTAGACTGTAATCAAACAACGATTTGGCCAACTGTAAAAAAATATGAGGAGTTCGGACTCGATTCTCTCCTTCAAGAAACACGTGGTGGTCGTAACCATGCATATATGACAGTTGAGGAAGAGAAAGTCTTTCTTGCCCGCCATTTGAAGGCTGCAGAGGCAGGAGAATTTGTTACAATTGATGCCTTATTTCAGGCTTATAAAAAGGAGTTAGGTTCTTCCTACACACGTGATACCTTCTATCAGCTCTTGAAGCACCATGGTTGGCGAAATATTAGGCCACGTCCAGCACATCCCAAGAAAGTAGACTCTCAAACCATTGTCGCGTCTAAAAATAAAATCTCAATTCAAGAAGAAAAGAAAGCGCTTTAAAACCAGTAGACCTTTTCGTAAGGTTCGCTTGATGTACCAAGATGAGGCTGGTTTCGGTAGAATCAGTAAACTGGGATCTTGTTGGGCTCCAATGGGAGTAGGTCCACATATCCATAGTCACTATATACGAGAATTTTGCTATTGTTATGGAGCTGTTGATGCCCATATTGGAAGATATCATGAATCAACTTCAAGATGTTATACAAGGACTGGAGAAGGAGGTGATAAAGTCCATCGTTAATCGGAGATGGACTAGAATGCTTTTTGAAAG
>NZ_VMMV01000093.1:0-9767 GCF_013277375.1 Streptococcus sp. 3613 | reverse complement strand
GTGGCAGATAGAACTGACGAAGTCAGTAACATATATCTACGGCAAGGCGACGTTGACGTGGTTTGAAGAGATTTTCGAAGAGTATAAGCCTCTACATAACAAAACGCATATTACCAAGGCTCAAGACCTGATAATATGCGTTTTTCTTTTTTATTCAACGTGGGTTGTTTGATTGGCAAAGGCGATAATAGCCTGCTTCAACTCATCTCCACTAAGAGTGCGGAACTCTTCAATCTTTTGATCGATGGCTTCTAGAGGCATGACATTAACCTTACCAACGAAAATCTTATCCATAACTTGGTTATCAACAAGTTCTGTTGATACCAAGAGTTCTTCGTAGAGTTTTTCACCTGGACGGATTCCAACTTCAACGATTGGAATTTCGCTTTCGGTGTGTCCACTTAGAAGGACCATTTTCTTGGCCAAGTCATAGATTTTGACTGGTTTGCCCATATCAAGGATAAAGACTTCCCCATCCTTGGCATAAGCACCAGCATGGATAACCAGACGGCTAGCTTCTGGAATAGTCATAAAGTAACGGGTCATACGGAAGTCTGTCACCGTTACAGGCCCACCTTCAGCAATCTGACGTTCAAAGACTGGAATGACACTACCTCGGCTACCAAGAACATTCCCAAAACGAACCGCACAGTAAGTCGATTGGCTACGTTGGTTAAAGCCAGTGACAATCAACTCCGCCACGCGCTTAGTTGCTCCCATAACATTGGGTGGATTGACCGCCTTATCTGTCGAAATCATAACCATCTTAGGTACTTTGGCTTCATCAACAGCCTTAGCAACATTGTAAGTTCCGCGGATATTGTTTTTGAAGGCTTCTTTTGGATTGCGCTCCATCATAGGAACATGCTTGTGGGCTGCCGCATGATAAACAATAGCAGGTTTGTACTGCTCAAAGACTTGCAAGAGACGGTCGTAGTCTTGAATGTCCGCAATCACAGGTACATAATCAATCCCTTGGAACTTACGAATCAATTCATGATAAACAAGGTAGATTGAGTTTTCCCCATGACCGAGCAAGACAATGCGTTCAGGATTGAAGCGACTAACTTGACGACAGATTTCAGAACCGATTGAACCTCCAGCTCCTGTGACTAAGATGGTCTTACCTGTCAGTTCTGCACCCAGACGCGATTCGTCAAGACGAATTTCCTGACGGCCCAAAAGGTCTATGATATCAATTTTTTGGAATCCAGTACCTGCTGGGTGAAGTCCTTGAACAACAGTTTCAACATTAGGCATCTTGTAACATTTGACATCCAGCTTATTACACATCTGCAAGATACACTCATATTCTGACGGGTCAAGCGACGGAATTGCAACGATAACTCGCTCGATTTGATGGCGTTTGGCTAATTCAGGCAGATTGTCATAAGAGCCTAAAACAGGGATACCACCAAGTTTTTGACCCTTTTTCTTAGCATCCTTATCCAAAATACCAACAAGTTCCAAATCACTGGTTGGGTGTTGGTAACTGTTCATAAAGAGGGCTCCGCCATCACCAGCACCAATCAAGAAGGTTCGACGGTGTTCTCCATCGCCACTTCCTTTTTTGCGTCTAGAATAGATTAACTGCCAAGTAATCCGTGGCAATAAAATCAAGAAGGTACTCAACAAGATAAAGAGAATGATGAAACGGATGGAGAAGAGTGGCAAGAAGGCATAACAGATACTATATGACAAGACACTACTAGCAGTCACACCAAAAAAGATTTTCATGAAATCCGTAATCTTGCTGTAACGACTAATACTAGCATTCAACCCCCAAAAACCAATCATCAATTGATAGAACAGAAAGGCCAAACTCGTATAGATAATGTAGTCAACAGGTGCTGGATTAATCAGCCCATAAAATAAAATATAAGATACAATGATCGAAACCACCATACTGAAAATATCAAATATTCCCCAGAAAACCTGCTTTTGTTGTTTATTTAAAATTTCCACCAGATCAATCACATAATCTGTTAGTTTTTTATTCATGTCAATCTACTCCTCCTTAAAAGAGTTTTACTATATTGTTATTGTAGCACATTTTAATTTATTTGGCTTATTTTTCCAAATAAATTACTGTTCCCTTGTACTCTTTCTTCCATTTAAATCCTCTAATTAAACCTACAATCGTTCCAAGGCCATAAGCAAAGTGAATGGAAAATAAAAGAAAGGGCATCACAATTAGAAATCCATTTTTATGTTTTAATAAAGTCAGCAAAGTGAGTAGTGATAAAAGTAAAAAATAGGCGCCTAATAGTAAAGTTATGAATACGAATGTGATCGGTAACAATGCTAGACTAAACACAAGACTCAAAACAAATAAACAAGGAACATAGTGAAATAATGATAAACACTTAAACTGAACATGACTTGTCAAGCCAATCCACAAACCATTTGAATACTTTTGATGCAGCATTTTCTTGAATGTTGGTCGAATATACTGATAAGATAGAATACTTGGGCTATAGCGGATTTTATAACCATGTTCTCGAATTCTATAATGAATATCATTATCTTCAGTTCGGCCAAGTTGCTCATTTACTAAACCAACCTTCTGGAAAACCTCTCGTTTATACATTCCATGAAAAATAGAAGAAACATATCTATCCTCAGAACTATTTCGATAATTGGCAATGCTACTGCCAAACATATTTTCCTCAACAAGATGCAAGGTCTCTCCCCATTTTCCTTTTCCTTCGACAATCGTCGGTCTAGGCCCCCCACAGACAAATTCACCTTGTTGAATAATAGCCACATTGTTCATTACAAAAGTCTCAGTAACTTTTGAATGAGCATCAATTTTTAAAATAAGGTCCCCTACAGAATGTTTAACTCCCAGGTTAAAACCACTAGCTTGATTTTTCTTAGGATTGTTATACAATCTAATTGAGTTAAACTCTGTATCTTCCTTTATCAATTGCTGAATGATAGCTGTGGTCCCATCTGTGGACATAGCATTTATAAATAGAATTTCAATATTCTCTTTAGGATAGGTTTGATTTTTTAAGTCTTCAATTAGACCAGGCAGATATTTTTCTTCATTGTATGCACTGATTACAATGGATACGAGAAGACTTTTAACATTTTGAGTCACTACTACTCTCCTGAATTTTTCCTTCCACCATTCTATCATAATTTTCAAGACTTTCCCATTTTTATCTTGAAAGCCAGAAACCTTACTTGACATTATAGTGAAAAAGCCTTAAAATAAGCTGTTATTAAAATCAGCTATAAGAGGTATTATATGAAAAAGCAATCACTCTTTTTTGTTCCAGGTATTATCCTGATTGGTGTTTCCTTGCGAACTCCTTTTACTGTTTTACCCATTATTTTGGGAAATATTTCGCAAGGTCTAGAGGTAGAAGTTAGTTCGCTTGGTGTCTTGACCAGCCTGCCTCTCCTTATGTTTACCCTCTTTTCACCATTTTCTACCCGACTGGCTCAGAAAATCGGCTTGGAGCATCTCTTCACCTACAGCCTCTTCTTCTTGACCATCGGCTCACTTATTCGACTAATCAATCTGCCCCTGCTCTATCTAGGAACCTTGATGGTTGGGGCAAGTGTCGCAGTCATCAATGTCCTGCTTCCTAGTCTTATCCAAGCCAATCAACCAAAGAAAATTGGTTTTCTGACCACCTTATATGTAACGTCTATGGGGATTGCAACGGCTCTGGCTTCCTATCTAGCTGTGCCCATTACACAAGCCCGTTCTTGGAAAGGACTTATCCTCCTCCTCACGTTACTCTGTCTAGCAACTTTTTTGGTCTGGCTCCCAAATCACCGCTATAATCATAGACTAGCTCCACAAACCAAACAAAAAAGTCAAATAAAGGTCATGCGTAATAAACAGGTTTGGGCAATTATTATCTTTTCAGGTTTTCAATCCTTGATCTTTTACACCGTCATGACCTGGTTACCTACCATGTCTATCCATGCAGGTCTATCCAGTCACGAAGCTGGCTTGCTGACTTCTATCTTATCTCTGATTAGCATTCCTTTTTCAATGACCATCCCAAGCCTGACAACCAGTTTATCTACTCGCAACCGTCAGCTCATGCTCACTCTGGTTTCACTAGCTGGTGTGGTCGGCATTTCCATGCTCTTTTTCCCAATCAATAATTTCATTTACTGGCTTGCCATCCATCTCCTCATCGGAACCGCAACCAGTGCCCTCTTCCCTTATCTCATGGTCAACTTTTCACTCAAGACAAGCGCCCCTGAAAAGACAGCCCAATTGTCCGGCCTATCTCAAACAGGAGGCTATATCCTAGCAGCCTTTGGGCCAACCCTCTTTGGTTACAGTTTTGACCTGTTCCACTCTTGGGTACCATCTGTAGCTGCCCTCTTGCTCATCGATATCCTGATGACTGTGGCCCTCTTTACAGTGGACAGAGCGGATAAGATCCTTTAAACTTCTAGTTTTAGCTAGAAGTTTTTTATATATAAAAATTTTACACATTTCTCTTGACAGGGCTTTCTTTTAGATGTACAATGTATGTGTAGAAAAATTATATATAAAAATCTTACACATTAGAAAAGGAGGTTTCCCATGTACTTTCCAACATCCTCTGCCTTGATTGAATTTCTCATCTTGGCTGTACTGGAGCAGGGTGATTCTTATGGTTATGAGATTAGCCAAACCATTAAGCTGATCGCTAATATCAAAGAATCCACACTCTATCCCATTCTCAAAAAATTGGAAGGCAATAGCTTTCTGACAACCTATTCTAGAGAGTTCCAAGGTCGCATGCGCAAATACTACTCCTTGACAAACGGTGGTATAGAACAGCTCTTGACCCTAAAAGATGAATGGACACTCTATACAGACACCATCAATGGCATCATAGAAGGGAGTATCCGCCATGACAAGAACTGAATACCTGACTCAGCTAGAACTCTATCTCAAGAAACTACCTGAAGCTGACCGTATCGAAGCCATGGACTATTTCAGGGAACTCTTTGACGATGCTGGAGTCGAAGGAGAAGAAGAACTCATCGCTAGCTTGGGAACTCCCAAAGAAGCGGCCCACGAGGTTCTCTCCAATCTTCTCGATAAAAAAATCAATGAGGCACCCGCTCAAAAGAATAACCGACAAATTTTGCATATCGCCTTGTTAGCTCTCCTTGCAGCACCCATCGGTATTCCTCTGGGAATCGCCATCCTCGTGTCCCTGTTCGCAATCCTTGTGGCAGCCTTGACTGTCATCTTGGCTTTCTTTGCGGTTTCCATACTTGGTATCATCGGCGGATTCCTATTTTTAGTTGAAAGTTTCACTGTTCTCGCCCAAGCCAAATCAGCCTTTATCTTGATTTTCGGTTCTGGTTTACTAGCCATCGGTGCTTCTTCGCTAGTTTTACTAGGTATTTCCTATGTAGCCCGCTTCTTCGGTCTACTCATTGTTCGCTTGGTGCAATTTGTTCTCAAAAAAGGAAAGAGAGGTGACCAGCATGCGTAAATTGACAAAAGGATTTCTCATTTTTGGTGTGGTGACTACCGTTGTCGGCTTTATCCTGCTCTTTGTAGGTATCCAATCTGACGGGATTAAGAGCCTACTTTCCATGTCCAAAGAACCTGTCTATGATAGCCGTACGGAAGAACTAACCTTTGGCAAGGAAGTCGAAAACCTAGAAATTACTCTCCACCAACACGCGCTGACCATCACAGACTCTTTCGATGATCAAATCCACATTTCTTACCATCCATCTCTTTCTGCTCACCATGATCTTATCACCAATCAGAACGATAGAACTCTGAGTCTCACTGATAAGAAACTGTCTGAAAGTCCATTTATCTCTTCTGGAATTGATGGGATTCTCCATATTGTAAGTAGTTCATCTAATCGTTTTAATGATGTCATCATCGGACTACCGAAAGGGAGAACTCTAAAAGGGATCAACATCTCAGCCAATCGCGGACAAACCACCATCATAAATGCTAGCCTTGAAAATGCGACCCTCAATACAAACGGCTATATCCTCCGAATTGAAGGAAGTCGTATCAAAAACAGTAAACTCACAACTCCCAATATCGTCAATATCTTTGATACAGACCTTACAGATAGTCAGCTAGAGTCAACAGAGAATCACTTCCACGCTGAAAATATCCAAGTCCATGGTAAGGTTGAACTGACTGCCAAAGATTATCTCCGAATCATCCTAGACCAAAAAGAAAGCCAACGAATTAACTGGGACATCTCAAGTAACTACGGTTCTATCTTCCAATTCACAAGAGAAGAGCCTGAATCAAGAGGTACGGAATTAAGCAACCCTTACAAAACTGAAAAAACCGATGTCAAGGATCAACTCATTGCGAGATCTGATGATGATATTGAACTAATATCCACCCCAAGCAGACGTTGACAAAAACGCTTACATCTGCTACTATGGAAACATATTTATCTAACTAAAAGGAGGTTCTACCATGAAACAAGAATGGTTTGAAAGTAATGATTTTGTAAAAACAACAAGCAAGAACAAGCCTGAAGAGCAAGCTCAAGAGGTTGCAGACAAGGCTGAAGAAAGGATAGCCGATCTCGATACACCAATTGAAAAAAATACTCAGTTAGAGGAGGAAGTCTCTCAAGCTGAAGTCGAATTGGAAAGCCAGCAAGAAGAGACAATTGAAACGCCTGAAGACAGTGAAGCGAGAACAGAAATAGAAGAAAAGAAAGCGTCTAATTCTACTGAAGAAGAGCAAGACCTTTCTAAAGAAACAGAAAAAGTCACTATAGCTGAAGAGAGCCAAGAAGCTCTTCCTCAGCAAAAAGCAACCACGAAAGAGCCTCTTCTTCTCAGTAAATCTTTAGAAAGTCCTTATATCCCCGACCAAGCTCCAAAATCTAGGGATAAATGGAAAGAGCAAGTGCTTGATTTTTGGTCTTGGCTAGTGGAAGCAATCAAATCTCCTACAAGCAAGCTTGAAACAAGTAGCACACACAGCTACACAGCCTTTCTCTTGCTCATTCTATTTTCTTCATCTTCCTTTTTCTTTAGTATCTACCACATCAAACATGCTTACTATGGACATATAGCAAGCATTAACAGCCACTTCCCTGAGCAACTAGCACCTTTAACTCTCTTTTCTATCATCTCTATCCTAGTAGCAACAACACTCTTCTTCTTTTCATTCCTCTTGGGTAGTTTCGTTGTGAGACGATTTATCTACCAAGACAAGAACTGGACACTGGAAAAGATTCTCCAACAATATAGTCAACTCTTGGCAATTCCAATCTTCCTAACTGCCATTGCTAGTTTCTTTGCCTTCTTTGATAGCCTACGATTTACAGCCCTCTTGTGTGTGATTAGCATTGGAATCATTCTGCTTGCTAGTCTCCATATCATTACAAGACCTAGTCAAGCAAGTGAAACCGACTCCTTTTATCAGCTATTCTTGTCTGTCCTTGTGAATGGAGTCATTATCCTCCTCTTCTTTGTAGCTGAAGTGGCACTGATTGGAGATTATCTTCGTATTATCTTCGTATCTTAGCCTTTCTTTAAACTTCAATCCTGTCTTCTATGGCAGGATTTTTTATATGTAAAAAAGCAAGTCGATTGACCTGCTTCTGCTTTACTCTTCTTGTGCTAATGTTTTAAAATCTTGTCCTAGGATGGGTTGAATTTCTAATTGATTGGCATCTAGTTGGTGGTAAAATGCTGATGGTAGTGACTCTAGGAATTTTGCATAGTCCAAGCGAGCGATGGCTTCATAGTCTTCTGGTTTAGAGCCGTCTCCTGTGATTTGAACCAAGTCAATCTCCCACTGGACTTCCTTATCCACCAATTGCTCCATATAGGCTGCAGGAACAAATGGTTCTCTCGGTAAAACTGTCTTGACTCCTTGAGCTAGATGGTAAACGCCATGCACTTTTCCTTCTCCATCCTGATAGAAGGAAACTCTTGCAAAGTAGGCATCTGTCTCTTGAATCGCACGGACACGCGCTTCAAACCGAGCCAAGCCATCTTCCCCTAAAAAGCTTTTCAAATCCTCATGACTAAAGAAAATAGGATTAAAAATTCCTTGGCAAATCGTAAAACGGGCTGCAGGATCTGCCAGATGGGCTTGAATACTTGCTTGGAAATAAGCTTCAAAGTCAAAGCCATCTAGTCCTTCAATCTCAGTTCCTGTGTAAGCAAGCAGAGCATCTAAAAATGACTTGATAATCTGCCAGTCTGTCTTCGTTAGTAGCTCAGAAAGATCGACACGGTAAGCCTTTTGACCATCAGCATAGCTAACCTTAAAGAGAAATTGTGATTGCCCCACTATCGCACACTCAATATACTCGAGGCGATTAAGAGGCTGACGGAGATAGACTGCATCATAGCTATGCGACTCCAAGCCATCTAGCAAGGCCAAGATAGACTTGGCAGTCAAAATCTCCTGTTCTCCTAAAATGCTCTGTTTATTTGGAATAAAAAATGTTTTCGCCATAACTGGGCTCCTTTGAAATCGTTTACATATAGTATACCTTATTTTTCTGAAAGATACAGAAACAAACTTTAGATTTTTGAGTACAAAGCATAGAAAAACAGCCCCTAAGGACTGTTTGATCTTATACAGTAGCTGCCTGATCCAAGCTTTCACCGATAGCGGCTAGGCGCTCGATCACTTCAGCTTGTGTCAATTCATTTTTTGAAACATAGCGGTTACGTGGGTGAACACGGCACTCGTGTGAGCATCCACGAAGGTACTTGTCTTCATTTTCTTCTGATGTCAAGATACGACGGTTACAGAATGGATTTCCACAGTTGACATAACGTTCACATGGTGTTCCATCAAACCAGTCTTTCCCTACGATGGTTGGGTTGACATGGTTGACATCAACGGCGATACGCTCGTCAAAGACATACATTTTTCCATCCCAAAGCTCACCTTGGACTTCTGGGTCTTTACCGTAAGTTGCGATTCCTCCGTGCAATTGACCAACATCTTTGTAACCTTCACGAACCATCCAGCCTGAGAATTTCTCACAGCGAACGCCACCTGTACAGTAAACTACGACGCGCTTGTCCATGAATTTTTCCTTGTTATCACGAACCCATTGTGGCAACTCACGGAAGTTGCGGATGTCCGGGCGGATAGCCCCACGGAAATGTCCTAGGTCGTACTCGTAATCGTTACGTGTGTCAAGGACAACGGTATCTTTATCAAGAAGGGCTTCTTTGAACTCTTTTGGAGACAAGTAAGCACCTGTTGTTTCAAGTGGGTTGATGTCGTTGTCAAAGTCGTTGTCTTCCAAACCAAGGTGGACAATTTCTTTCTTGTAGCGAACGAACATCTTCTTGAAGGCTTGTTCATTTTCTTCGTCAATCTTGAACCAGAGGTCTTCCATTCCTGGAAGGCTGTGAACGTAGTCCATGTATTTTTGAGTTGTTTCATAGTCACCTGAAACTGTTCCGTTAATTCCCTCGTCAGCGACTAGGATACGGCCTTTAAGACCGATTGATTTACAGAAAGCCAAGTGGTCTGCAGCAAATTGCTCTGCATTTTCAATTGGAGTATAAAGGTAGTAAAGTAAGACACGAATATCTTTTGCCATAAGATTTGTTCTCTTTTCTATTCTTAAATTTTCTAAATTTTTTATTTATCCATACTAGTATACCTGCTTGAGAAAACGAATGCAATTTATTTGACTGGAAATTGTAGAGGGTTCTCGAAATTTCCTGAATGGTTATACTCTTCGAAAATCTCTTCAAACTACGTCAGCTTCACCTTGCCGTAGGTATATGATACTGACTCTGTCAGTTCTATCCACAAC
>NZ_VMMV01000092.1:0-4049 GCF_013277375.1 Streptococcus sp. 3613 | reverse complement strand
CCTGTTCTTATTTCATTTCACTATGAAAACGTTTAAAATATTTTCAACAACCTATCGAAATCATCGTAAACGCTTCGGATTACGAATGAATTTGATTGTTGGTATTATCAATCATGAACTAGGATTCTAGTTTTGCAGGAAGTCTATTGTCAAAAATGTGATGGTAATCTTGTCCATCGACTGTCAGGTGACGTTCATAAATGCCTGAAGTCACGACAGATTGATTGACAACGGGAATGGTCATTAAGTGATTTCCCCTCGGATTGGCTGAATCTTGAATCTCGATTTGCCAAGGGTTATCCCCTCTTGCCTGATTTTTTCCAATGGTCAGGATACTCCCTCCCAGATTGATCAAGGCAGAAGTCATACCCTCTTTTCTAAGAAATTGGGCACCCTTTATCTGCACTATAACCCTTGACTAAACAACCTAAATCGATTTTCATTCCTTTCTGCTTTAAGAATACAATGGAAGTAGAAGAATCTAACTCGATATCATGAGGATTGATTAGAGACAGCACCGCTTCAATTTCTTGAGGTTGTGCAGCTTTGGCATCTGAAAAACCAATGCGCCAGGTTTGAATTAGGGGATCAATACTGATGTTGAGCTGGCTATAGAGTGCTAGGCTATGCTCTAAACCAAGTGAAATCAGTTCAAACAGGTCTGGATGAACAGTGACGGGGGCTATTCCTGCTTGATAATTGATTTCCATCAACTCAGATTCTTGACTATTGGCATTGAAATGGTATTCAAGCTTTTTGAGCAAATCAAAGGATTTTTAGAGTAAGATATCTGCTCACTCATTAACTAATGAAATAGTGATAGTGGTTCCCGTTAGGAGTTCAGAATGTGAACGAAGAGGCAAGCTAGCAACTTTTTTCTTTTGTAGAAAATAAGTTGCAATATCAAATAATTATATAAATGGAAGACCTTGTATTTTATTTTCATGTTATTATAATACCATAAAGCTAGAATTTTCATAAATTAAATTTGGAAAAAGTCAAGAAATATGCTTAAAAAAATTCATTAGGCTTGAAATTAGGATAAATGGAGAATTGTTTTTGATAAAAAATGATAAAGTAATAGCAAACCTCTGGTAAACGCTGACAATAAATGGTATACTAGTAAGGTAAATTTAGAATGAAAGTAGGAAATTTTTTATGAGTAAAATTGTTGTAGTCGGTGCTAACCATGCTGGTACAGCATGTATTAATACTATGTTGGATAATTTTGGAAATGAGAACGAAATTGTTGTATTTGACCAAAACTCTAGCATCTCTTTCCTAGGATGTGGAATGGCTCTTTGGATTGGTAATCAAATTGACGGTGCTGAAGGCTTGTTCTATTCTGATAAAGAAAAATTGGAAGCTAAAGGTGCTAAGGTTTACATGAACTCACCTGTTCTTTCAATCGACTATGATAACAAAGTAGTCACAGCCGAAGTTGAAGGAAAAGAGCACAAAGAATCATACGAGAAATTGATTTTCGCTACAGGTTCTACACCAATCTTGCCACCAATAGAAGGTGTTGAAATTCTTAAAGGAAACCGCGAATTTAAAGCAACTCTTGAAAACGTACAATTCGTGAAATTGTACCAAAACGCTGAAGAAGTGATCAATAAACTTGCTGACAAGAGCCAACACCTTGACCGTATCGCCGTTGTTGGTGGTGGTTACATTGGTGTTGAACTTGCTGAAGCCTTTGAGCGTCTTGGAAAAGAAGTTGTCCTTGTCGATATCGTTGATACTGTCTTGAACGGTTACTATGACAAAGACTTTACACAAATGATGGCGAAGAACTTGGAAGACCACAACATCCGCTTGGCTCTTGGTCAAACTGTTAAAGCAATCGAAGGTGACGGTAAAGTTGAACGCTTGATTACCGATAAAGAAACTTTTGATGTGGATATGGTTGTTCTTGCGGTTGGTTTCCGTCCTAACACAGCTCTTGCTGACGGTAAGATTGAACTCTTCCGAAATGGTGCTTTCCTTGTAGATAAGAAACAAGAAACTTCAATTCCAGGTGTATTTGCAGTTGGTGACTGTGCGACTGTCTATGATAATGCTCGTAAAGACACAAGCTACATCGCCCTTGCTTCAAACGCAGTTCGTACTGGTATCGTTGGTGCCTACAATGCTTGTGGACATGAATTGGAAGGAATCGGTGTTCAAGGTTCAAACGGTATCTCAATCTATGGTCTTCACATGG
Organism: Streptococcus sp. 3613; assembly: GCF_013277375.1. Lineage (NCBI taxonomy): Bacteria > Bacillati > Bacillota > Bacilli > Lactobacillales > Streptococcaceae > Streptococcus > Streptococcus sp. 3613. Next base: position 1,843 of record NZ_VMMV01000092.1, on the reverse strand, counting down.
TTTCAACTGGTTTGACTCTTGAAAAAGCAAAAGCTGCAGGTTACAATGCGACTGAGACAGGATTTAACGATCTTCAAAAACCAGAATTCATGAAACACGATAACCATGAAGTAGCGATTAAGATTGTCTTTGACAAAGATAGCCGTGAAATTCTTGGTGCCCAAATGGTTTCACACGATATTTCAATCAGCATGGGAATTCACATGTTCTCACTTGCTATCCAAGAGCATGTAACAATTGATAAATTGGCATTGACAGACCTCTTCTTCTTGCCACACTTCAACAAACCATACAACTACATCACAATGGCTGCCCTTACAGCTGAAAAATAAAAATGATGAACTATCTGGTCTTAAGTTAAGGTCGGATAGTTTTTTAGGTACGACGGGTCATGGCCTACATCTGAGGAACAAGTCCTCTGTGGGCACTAGCTACCGATGAACCCAACAGCGCCCCTCAATCCTGACTATCGTGAGGTAGCGGACGAAGACGGTCTGGAGATAGACCCTGACGTTAGAGTAAAAAACGTTAGAGGAAAGAATAGCGAAATCCTGGTTCTAGGAACAGAGAGGTGCTAGGAAAGCCTATCTAGCAGATGAGATAGCCAAGAACTCTAAAGTTTAAATAGGTAGTCGTAACTTATATCTGTAAGTCATGAAAGTAATTGAATTCGGACTAAGGTTTGTGTGAAAAAGATAAATCTTCCTAGAGTCCAAAGACTCTGCGTCCGATTTCCTATTTTCACTGTAACCTTTTAACGTCCTCTGTTATAAAGGAAGAAAAATCTGGGACTGATTCCGTGAGGTTTCATGAGCGCCTAAAGCATAGTAACAAGGAATCATGAGAAGTCAGCAGAAGCCATAGTAGTGATGAAGTTTCTGTAGTAGTATTAAATGGTTCAGTTGTATTTCCCAAAAAGATGTGCCAATACAATGTATTACATAAATCGAATTTTAAATCTTAGGAAGTAGAAATTTTTAATGGTAGTAGATTTTCAAAGTGGTGAAATATGTTGAGGAATTTATTTTCTTTTCAAACATCAGATATTATTTATTTTGATAATGCAGCTACAGTTCCCAAGCCAAAAGCTGTTGTTAATAAATTAACAGAAGTTTATTCAGGAATTCCAATAAACATTAAGAGACATAATTCAAAAAATGATTTAATTTTTTCTAATGAATATGAGGCTGTTAAGAAAAAAATTAAAAATTTTCTAAGTGCCAGTAACTACAATGTGCTTTTCACTAAAAGTGCTACGGAGGCTTATAACTTACTTAGTAGGTCTATAAAATATAATAAAGGTAAATTAGGCGTGTCTGTATTAGAACACCATTCTAATTATTTACCTTGGAAAATGTTATAGTTGCTTAGTTTCAAACAAGCATGTTATAATAAAGCTATGGCATATAGTACAGATTTTAAACAGCGAGCATTAGATTACATCAAAGAGGGGGCACAGCCATGTCGAGGCAGCCAAGGTTTTTGATGTCGGCGTCAGAACTCTCTTCACGTGGGAAAAGAACTTACGTGAACAAGGACACTTAGAGAGGAAAAAGCGAGTCGTCAAAAACCGAAAGATTCCTTTAGAGGAATTGAAATCCTTTGTAGAGGCTCATCCAGATGCTTTTTTACGGGAAATTGCGGCACATTTTGATTGTGCTGTCCCTTCAGTATGGGCAGCTTTAAAGCAGATGAAGGTCACTTCAAAAAAAGATGACGAGCTTTAAGGAACAAGACCCAGAGAAAGTCGCTGAGTTTCTTGATATTTTGGATAACCTAAACGATTTACCAATCGTATATATTGATGAAACAGGAATCGACCGCTACCTCTATCGTCCTTATG
>NZ_VMMV01000091.1:0-1622 GCF_013277375.1 Streptococcus sp. 3613 | reverse complement strand
TAGTATTTTCTAAATTATTTGGAAGTCCTAACGTCCCCAATTGAGCGCCAATCGGTTCTTCCAAAATTAAAACTGCTAAGTCATAGGTAGTAAGCTCATCTGGATCAGTATTTCGAAATTCTTTTAAATAACGAACTTCTTTGACTTTTATTTCACCAAATGGATTACTATCTGGAGTAGCCGCAGGCATAATCTCTACTTCAGTCGCTTCTGTTTTGGATTCACGGTCATAAACGACATGAGCTGCTGTAATCAAAACATTGTCTTTGATAAAGGAAGCACTTCCTCTACCTGTACCTATTTCTACTGAATCGGCATTTTTAAATTTGAATGTTGCTTTTACATAAGCTGATGTAGAGTAAGGATATTGTAAAGTATTTTTTACCTTAACTAAATCATTTTTGCCAATAATGACTTCTGACTGATTTGTATAATATTGACCATAAGTCGGTGAAACATCGGGAAGTGAAAAATTATTAGTTCCTGGATCCTCTTGTAATGTTTCACTTACCTCATACTCCTCGCCTGTACTTGAAATAACAGTCAACGCAGATACTGTCGGTAGCTGACTAGCTAATAAAGTACTAGCAATAATTGAAATACCGAATTTGCGATAAAGTGTTTTCTTCATTTTTATAATTCATTCCTTTCGTTTCACTCAAGGCACAACACAGAATGAAAAAGTGTTGTGCTCTTTGTTTTATAATAACAGTGAGAAAGCCTATCACTACTACAAATCACGGGGAGGTGAATAAGTGAGTGGTACAGCCACTACCTCGCATTTTTATAGGTGTCATTCTTTCCATCAAGCACAAGAACTGTGACTAAGAGCACGTAAACTTATAATTGAATAAGCGACTCGTTTGTGAAAGGAAAGAATAGTCAAGGGATAGGCAGACTCAAATTTTATGAAGGGAGCCCCCTCATGTTAAAAATTATTTATATGGCATCGAAAAGCTATCATCGCTATCTGTCGCAGATTATTGGTTGCCATCTACCACGTACTTTTAAAACAGGAGAGTTATAATCCAAGATTACAAGGTCTTACAGAAATAAGAAATTCAGATAAGACAATGTCTGTCCAAGATGCCGTTCGTTTTGCACAACAGCACGGATTCAAGGTGCTTTAATTTTAAAGGTTGGGTATCAAGACCTCTTTTTAGTGTGCCCAAAATTTAGAGAAGTAATCAATCAACTAACTTTTATTTTTTCAAACTTGCCCCTACAATTTTTAATGAATAATAAAAGTGAATATACTAGAGACTAATTCTATTCCATTATTCTTTAATCAGCCTTCCCAACATCAAGACCATTGGACTTCTTTTGTGATTGCACTCGAATCTCCAATTGTCTATTCTTCTGAATAAACTGTTGGTAAGGAATTGTATTACTAAACATAAAAACACCTAGCAATGCAAATGTAACTAATTTTTTAATTCCACGTTTTTTTCTCATGCAATGAAACCCCTTTCTTTTTTCTTGTTTTTATTCTAACAGATATATTTTATTTAGCCAAGTGTTTTTATTGCATTTTGAACTTTTTTTCTTATTATTACCATAAAGAATTATTTGTTTCTTTAACTTACTATTTTGAACTAAAAATTTTATAATGAAATTAAGCA
>NZ_VMMV01000090.1:0-5693 GCF_013277375.1 Streptococcus sp. 3613 | reverse complement strand
AATCGTTGATGTCATCGATCAGCATTTTAATAGGAAAGACTAGCCCTCAGCTTCCAGACAAAATCAAAGCCTTTTAGGCTTTTTTTTGTTATACTATAAAAGTATATTTATTGACCTTTTATACTCTTCGAAAATCTCTTCAAACCACGTCAGCTTTATCTGCAACCTCAAAGCGGTGCTTTGAGCAACCTGCGGCTAGCTTCCTAGTTTGCTCTTTGATTTTCATTGAGTATTACCGTATTTTCTAGGGAAATCAAGTATGTTTCTAGTAAGTACTGTAAAGGTCTTGAAAAAGAAAGGAACTATCATGTCAGTATTAGAGATCAAAGATCTTCACGTTGAGATTGAAGGAAAAGAAATTTTAAAAGGGGTTAACTTGACCCTGAAAACAGGAGAAATTGCCGCTATCATGGGACCAAATGGTACAGGTAAATCGACTCTTTCTGCCGCTATCATGGGAAATCCAAACTATGAAGTAACCAAAGGTGAAGTTTTGTTTGATGGTGTAAACATCCTTGAGTTGGAAGTGGATGAGCGTGCGCGTATGGGACTTTTCCTTGCTATGCAATACCCATCAGAAATCCCTGGAATTACCAACGCTGAGTTTCTTCGTGCCGCTATGAATGCTGGTAAAGAAGATGATGAGAAGATTTCAGTTCGTGAGTTTATTACTAAGCTAGATGAAAAAATGGAATTGCTCAACATGAAAGAAGAAATGGCAGAGCGTTACCTCAACGAAGGTTTCTCTGGTGGTGAGAAAAAACGTAATGAAATTCTTCAACTCTTGATGTTGGAACCAACTTTTGCTCTTTTGGATGAGATTGACTCAGGTCTTGATATTGATGCCCTTAAAGTTGTTTCTAAAGGTGTGAATGCTATGCGTGGTGAAGGCTTTGGTGCTATGATCATCACTCACTACCAACGTCTTTTGAACTACATCACACCTGATGTGGTACACGTGATGATGGAAGGGCGTGTTGTCCTTTCAGGTGGTCCAGAATTGGCTGCACGTTTGGAACGTGAAGGATACGCAAAACTAGCTGAAGAACTTGGCTACGACTACAAGGAAGAATTGTAATTCCCTCGTATCTTTTAGGAGAAGTAAATGACTAAAGAAAATATTAAACTTTTTTCAGAAATGCACGCTGAACCAAGCTGGTTGGCTGACCTCCGTCAAAAAGCTTTTGATAAGATTGAGAGTTTAGAATTACCAGTTATTGAGCGTGTCAAATTCCACCGTTGGAATCTGGGGGATGGGACGATTACAGAAAGCGAGCCATCAGCAAATGTTCCAGATTTCACTGCACTAGATAACCACTTGAAGTTGGTGCAAGTAGGAACGCAAACTGTTTTTGAGCAAATTCCAGTTGAGTTGGCTGAACAGGGTATCATCTTTACAGACTTCCACTCAGCTTTAGAAGAAATTCCAGAGCTTGTTGAGGAATTCTTCATGTCATCTGTCAAGTATGACGATGATAAGTTGGCAGCCTACCATACAGCTTATTTCAATAGTGGTGCTGTTCTCTATATTCCTGATAACGTGGAAATTGCTGAACCAATCGAAGGGATTTTCTATCAAGACAGCGATAGCGATGTGCCGTTTAACAAGCATATTATGATTATCGCTGGTAAAAATTCTAAGATTAGTTATCTGGAGCGTTTAGAGTCACGCGGTGAAGGAAGTGCCAAAGCAACTGCTAATATCACAGTAGAAGTAATTGCACGTTCTGGTGCTCAAGTCAAGTTTGCGGCTATCGACCGTCTAGGTGAAAACGTTACTGCCTATATTAGCCGTCGTGGTAAATTAGGCAACGATGCAAGTATTGACTGGGCAATCGGTGTCATGAACGAAGGAAACGTCGTTGCTGACTTTGATAGTGACTTGCTTGGTAACGGTAGCCATGCTGACCTGAAAGTTGTAGCTCTTTCAAGTGGCCGTCAGGTGCAAGGAATTGACACTCGCGTAACAAACTATGGCTGCAACTCAATCGGAAATATCCTCCAACATGGGGTTATCCTTGAAAAAGCAACTTTGACTTTCAATGGTATCGGCCACATCATTAAGGGTGCTAAGGGAGCAGATGCCCAACAAGAGAGCCGTGTGCTCATGCTTTCAGACCAAGCGCGTTCAGATGCCAATCCAATTCTTTTGATTGATGAAAATGACGTCACTGCAGGACACGCAGCGTCTATCGGACAAGTTGATCCAGAAGACATGTACTACCTCATGAGCCGAGGCTTGGACAAGGCAACTGCAGAACGCTTGGTTGTCCGTGGTTTCCTTGGATCTGTTATCGTGGAGATTCCAGTCAAGGAAGTTCGTGATGAAATGATTGCGACTATCGAAGAAAAATTGTCAAAACGCTAAGGGGTAGCCTATGTTAGATGTAGAAGCGATTCGCAAGGATTTTCCAATTTTAGACCAGATTGTCAACGATGAACCGTTGGTCTATCTGGACAATGCTGCGACGACACAAAAACCACTAGCAGTACTGGAAACAATCAACCGCTACTATGAGAGCGACAATGCCAATGTTCACCGTGGTGTTCATACCTTGGCAGAAAGGGCGACAGCTTCTTATGAGGCGGCTCGTGAAACCATTCGTAAGTTTATCAATGCAGACTCTACAAAGGAAGTTCTCTTTACCAGAGGAACGACAACCAGTCTGAACTGGGTAGCGCGTTATGCTGAGGAAGTCTTGACTGAGGGAGACCAGGTCTTGATTTCAGTAATGGAACACCATTCTAATATCATTCCATGGCAGGAAGCTTGTCGAAAGACTGGAGCAGAGCTTGTCTATGTCTATCTTAAAGATGGTGCCTTGGATATGGAGGATTTGCGAGCTAAATTGACTGATAAGGTTAAATTTGTTTCCCTAGCTCATGCCTCCAATGTTCTTGGTGTGGTCAATCCGATCAAGGAAATCACTCAATTAGCCCACCAAGTTGGGGCAATCATGGTAGTGGATGGTGCTCAATCTACACCTCATATGAAGATTGATGTCCATGACTTGGATGTGGACTTCTTCGCCTTTTCGGGTCACAAGATAGCTGGTCCGACTGGTATCGGTGTCCTTTACGGCAAAGAAAAGTATCTTGAGCAAATGTCTCCAATAGAATTTGGCGGCGAGATGATTGATTTCGTCTACGAACAATCGGCTAGTTGGAAGGAATTGCCTTGGAAATTCGAGGCTGGAACTCCTAACATGGCAGGTGCTATCGGACTGGCAGCAGCAGTGGATTATCTGGAAAAGATTGGTATGGATGCCATTGAAGCCCATGAACAGGAACTGATTGCATATGTCTATCCAAAACTGCAGGCGATTGAAGGATTGACCATTTACGGTTCGCAGGACTTGGCTCAACGTTCAGGTGTCATTGCCTTTAACCTAGGCGACCTTCATCCGCACGACATCGCGACGGCTCTGGATTATGAAGGAGTTGCTGTTCGAGCAGGTCACCATTGTGCGCAACCCTTGCTCCAGTATTTGGAAGTTTCAGCAACAGCTCGTGCAAGTTTTTATATCTACAATACCAAGGCAGATTGCGACAAGCTAGTCGATGCCTTACAAAAGACAAAGGAGTTTTTCAATGGCACTTTCTAAACTAGATAGCCTTTATATGGCAGTGGTAGCGGACCATTCGAAAAATCCACATCACCAAGGGAAGTTGGAAGATGCTGAGCAAATCAGTCTCAACAATCCAACCTGTGGGGATGTTATCAATCTCTCTGTCAAGTTTGATGCAGAGGACCGTTTGGAAGATATCGCTTTTCTAAACTCAGGTTGTACCATCTCAACTGCCTCTGCCAGCATGATGACAGATGCAGTTTTAGGAAAAACCAAACAAGAAATTTTAGAACTTGCGACCATTTTTTCTGAAATGGTTCAAGGGCAAAAAGATGACAGACAAGATAGTCTTGGAGACGCAGCCTTCTTGTCAGGTGTTGCCAAATTCCCGCAACGAATTAAGTGTGCAACCCTAGCTTGGAATGCCCTTAAGAAAACAATTGAAAATCAAGAAAACAAATAAGGCAAGTTTCTTTTGTCTTATGAATCAGTAGAAATGAAGAATGAAAGAAAGGATATTATGGCTGAAGAAAGAGTAGAACCAAAACCAATTGATCTTGGTGAATATAAATTTGGTTTCCATGATGATGTAGAGCCTGTCCTATCGACAGGAAAAGGATTGAATGAGGATGTCATTCGTGAACTATCAGCTGCCAAGGGAGAACCTGAGTGGATGTTAGAATTCCGTTTGAAGTCTTATGAAACCTTCAAAAAAATGCCCATGCAAACTTGGGGAGCAGACTTGTCAGAGATTGATTTTGATGACTTAATCTACTACCAAAAACCATCTGATAAACCAGCTCGTTCCTGGGATGAGGTTCCTGAAAAAATTAAAGAAACCTTTGAACGTATTGGGATTCCAGAAGCTGAACGTGCTTATCTTGCTGGAGCTTCTGCCCAGTATGAGTCCGAAGTAGTTTACCATAACATGAAGGAAGAATTTGAGAAGTTAGGTATTATCTTTACAGATACGGATTCTGCTCTCAAGGAATACCCAGATTTGTTTAAACAATACTTTGCTAAGTTGGTACCACCAACAGATAATAAGTTGGCTGCCCTCAATTCGGCAGTATGGTCAGGTGGAACCTTTATCTATGTACCAAAAGGGGTCAAAGTGGATATTCCACTTCAAACTTACTTCCGTATCAACAACGAAAATACAGGTCAGTTTGAACGTACCTTGATTATCGTTGATGAGGGAGCAAGTGTCCACTACGTTGAAGGTTGTACAGCGCCAACATATTCAAGTAACAGCTTGCATGCTGCCATTGTAGAAATCTTTTCCTTAAAAGGAGCTTATATGCGTTATACAACCATTCAAAACTGGTCTGACAACGTCTATAACTTGGTAACGAAACGTGCCAAAGCCTTGAAAGATGCGACTGTTGAGTGGATTGATGGAAACTTGGGTGCCAAAACAACCATGAAATACCCATCTGTTTGCCTAGATGGAGAAGGGGCGCGTGGTACTATGCTTTCTATTGCCTTTGCTAATGCAGGGCAACACCAGGACACTGGTGCCAAGATGATTCACAATGCTCCACATACCAGTTCGTCTATCGTGTCTAAATCCATCGCTAAAGGCGGAGGAAAGGTTGACTACCGTGGTCAAGTAACCTTTAACAAGAACTCTAAGAAATCTGTTTCTCACATTGAATGTGATACCATTATCATGGATGACTTGTCGGCATCAGATACTATTCCATTTAATGAAATCCACAACTCGCAAGTTGCTTTGGAACACGAAGCTAAGGTTTCTAAGATTTCAGAAGAACAATTGTATTACCTCATGAGTCGTGGATTGTCAGAATCAGAAGCGACAGAAATGATTGTTATGGGATTTGTGGAGCCCTTCACAAAAGAGCTTCCAATGGAGTATGCTGTTGAGCTGAACCGCTTGATTAGCTATGAGATGGAAGGGTCAGTTGGGTAAAATTTGATTTTAGATATACTCAAAATCAAGGACTTTGATACTATTCGAAAATCAAAGTGTAAACCACGTCAGCTTTATCTACAACCTCAAAGCGGTGCTTTGAGCAACCTACGGCTAGCTTCCTAGTTTACTCTTTGATTTTCATTGAGCATTAGATCTACTCAAAATCAAGAACTTTGAAGATGAATTTG
>NZ_VMMV01000009.1:0-27070 GCF_013277375.1 Streptococcus sp. 3613 | reverse complement strand
CGAGAAAAACTGGCTTGAATCCATAATCAAAAAGCAAACTAGGAAGCTAGCCGTAAGCTGTACTTGAGTACGGTAAGGCGACGCTGACGTGGTTTGAATTTGATTTTCGAAGAGTATTACTGCCCTTCATTTCTTATTAGCTGACTTTATGATATAATGAAAAACGAGGTAAATTGAATGAAAAGTATAAAATTAAATGCTCTATCTTACATGGGAATTCGTGTCTTGAATATTATTTTTCCCATCTTAACTGGAACCTACGTCGCGCGTGTCTTGGACCGAACTGACTATGGTTACTTCAACTCAGTCGACACTATTTTGTCATTTTTCTTACCCTTTGCGACTTATGGGGTCTATAACTACGGTTTACGAGCCATCAGTAATGTCAAGGATAACAAAAAAGATCTGAATAGAACCTTCTCCAGTCTTTTTTATTTGTGCATAGCTTGTACAATTTTGACCACTGCGGTCTATATCCTAGCCTATCCTCTCTTCTTTACAGATAATCCAATCGTCAAAAAGGTCTACCTTGTTATGGGGATTCAACTCATTGCCCAGATTTTTTCAATCGAATGGGTCAATGAAGCTCTGGAAAATTATAGTTTTCTCTTTTACAAAACTGCCTTCATCCGTATCCTGATGCTGGTCTCTATTTTCCTGTTTGTCAAAAATGAACACGATATTGTTGTCTATACACTTGTGATGAGTTTATCGACACTGATTAACTATCTGATTAGTTATTTTTGGATTAAAAGAGACATTAAGCTTGTTAAAATTCACATCAGTGATTTTAAACCGCTCTTTCTCCCTCTGACAGCCATGTTGGTCTTTGCTAATGCCAATATGCTCTTCACTTTTTTGGATCGTCTCTTCCTCGTTAAAACAGGGATTGATGTCAACGTTAGTTACTACACCATAGCTCAACGAATTGTGACCGTTATTGCTGGTGTTGTAACAGGAGCTATCGGAGTGAGTGTGCCTCGTCTTAGTTACTATCTAGGAAAAGGCGATAAGGAAGCCTATGTTTCTCTGGTTAATAGAGGTAGTCGAATCTTTAACTTCTTTATCATTCCACTGAGCTTTGGACTCATGGTTTTAGGACCAAATGCCATCCTACTTTACGGTAGTGAAAAATATATCGGAGGTGGCATCTTGACCTCTCTCTTCGCTTTTCGTACGATTATCCTGGCCTTAGATACCATTCTTGGTTCCCAAATTCTCTTTACCAATGGCTATGAAAAACGTATCACAGTCTATACAGTCTTTGCTGGGCTACTCAATTTGGGCTTAAATAGTCTCCTCTTTTTCAACCATATCGTGGCTCCTGAATACTACTTACTGACAACTATGTTATCAGAGGCCTCTCTACTTGTTTTCTATATCATTTTCATCCATAGAAAACAACTTATTCACTTGGGACATATCTTTAGCTATACTGTTCGATACTCTCTCTTTTCACTTTCTTTCGTAGGAATTTATTTCCTGATCAATTTCTTGTATCCTGTGGATATGGTCATTAATTTGCCATTTTTGATGAATACTGGTTTGATTGTCTTGCTATCAGCTATCTCTTATATTGGTCTACTTGTCTTCACAAAAGATAGCATTTTCTATGAATTTTTAAACCATGTCCTAGCCTTAAAAAATAAATTCAAAAGATCATAGGAGTTTAAAATGAAACAACTAACCATTGAAGATGCCAAACAAATTGAATTAGAAATTTTGGATTATATTGATACTCTCTGTAAAAAGCACAATATCAACTATATTATTAACTACGGTACTCTGATTGGGGCGGTTCGACATCAAGGCTTTATTCCTTGGGACGACGATATTGATCTGTCCATGCCTAGAGAAGACTACCAACGATTTATTAACATTTTTCAAAAGGAAAAAAGCAAGTATAAGCTCCTTTCCTTAGAAACTGATAAGAACTACTTTAACAACTTTATCAAGATAACCGACAGTACGACTAAAATTATTGATACTCGAAATACAAAAACCTATGAGTCTGGTATCTTTATCGATATTTTCCCTATAGATCGCTTTGATGATCCTAAGGTCATTGATACTTGTTATAAACTGGAAAGCTTCAAACTGCTGTCTTTCAGTAAACATAAAAATATTGTCTATAAGGATAGCCTTTTAAAAGATTGGATACGAACAGCCTTTTGGTTGCTCCTTCGACCGGTTTCTCCTCGTTATTTCGCACATAAAATCGAGAAAGAAATTCAAAAATATAGTCGTGAAAATGGTCAGTATATGGCTTTTATCCCTTCTAAATTTAAGGAAAAGGAAGTCTTCCCAAGTGGTACCTTCGATAAAATAATTGATTTACCCTTTGAAAATTTAAGCCTTCCAGCACCTGAAAAATTTGATACTATTTTGACACAATTTTATGGAGATTATATGACCCTACCACCAGCAGAAAAACGCTTCTACAGTCATGAATTTCACGCTTATAAATTGGAGGATTAGGATGCAATATTTAGAAAAAAAAGAAATTAAAGAAATTCAACTAGCTCTGCTAGACTATATTGATGAGACTTGTAAGAAACATGATATTCCTTATTTTCTCAGTTATGGAACCATGCTTGGAGCCATCCGCCACAAAGGTATGATTCCTTGGGATGATGATATTGATATTTCCCTTTATCGTGAGGATTATGAGCGTTTACTGAAGATTATTGAAGAAGAAAATCACCCTCGCTACAAGGTTCTTTCCTACGATACATCTTCTTGGTACTTCCATAATTTCGCATCGATTTTGGACACTTCTACTGTTATAGAAGACCATGTTAAGTACAAGCGTCATGATACCAGCCTTTTCATCGATGTCTTCCCAATTGATCGATTTACAGACTTGAGCATTGTCGACAAGAGCTATAAGTATGTGGCTCTTCGTCAACTAGCTTATATCAAAAAATCACGAGCAGTTCACGGTGATAGCAAATTAAAAGATTTTCTTAGATTATGTAGCTGGTATGCCCTCCGAGTGGTCAATCCCCGTTACTTTTACAAGAAAATTGATCAGCTAGTCAAAAATGCTACAACCAACTCTCCTCAATATGAAGGAGGAATTGGGATCGGTAAGGAAGGGATGAAAGAAATCTTCCCAGTTGATACCTTTAAAGAACTGATTTTGACTGAGTTTGAAGGTCGTATGTTGCCTGTGCCAAAAAAATATGACCAATTTTTAACCCAGATGTATGGGGATTATATGACACCACCATCAAAAGAAATGCAAGAATGGTATAGTCATAGCATTAAAGCTTATCGTAAAAACTGATTGAGGGCGACCATACAAACTACTAAGATAGAGGTTATTCAAAAACATAATTTTAGTAGAAAATGAAGTAAATATTCCTACAATAAAACGCATAATATCAAGGTTTTCAACACCTGATATTATGCGTTTTATAATTTTAAAGACTTTTTTCTATAGTAGATTGAAATAAGATACGAACAAATCAATTAGAAAATTCAAATTAATTTCTAGAAATATTTTAGTATTCCTGTGTACTGTTCTAAATTCAGTCTGCTATATCTTATTTTTCTATTTAAATCGCTTCTGTAACAAAGCTACGACTTTCAAGTACCTTAAGCATGGCATTAGCTGTATCTAGCGCTGTGAAGAGGGGCACCCCGTGTTCAATGGCTGAACGGCGGATTTGCTCACCATCTTCGTCAGCAGTTCGTTTTGTTCCAACTGTGTTAATGATAGCTTGAATTCTTCCTTTACGAACAAAGTTTGGAATATCCTTATCGTCATCACCAATCTTACCAACAGGCTGAGCATGTAATCCATGACTGGCAAAGAAGGCTGCTGTCCCTTCTGTCGCGAGGATTCCATAGCCAATATTTTGAAAACGACGAGCCAAGTCCAAGGCTTCTTCTTTGGCATCATCAGCGATGGTAAATACAACATTTCCAAAGGTTGGCAAGTGGAGGTAAGAAGCTTCAAAAGCTTTATAGAGAGCTTTTTCCAAAGTAGTATCAGAACCCATAACTTCCCCTGTTGACTTCATTTCAGGACCAAGTAAGCTGTCTACCTTAGCTAGTTTGGTAAAGGAGAAGACAGGTGCCTTGATATGAACGCGAGTGCTTTCAGGGTAAAGTCCATCTTGGTAGCCAAGTTCTTCAAGGTTTTGACCAAGAATGAGCTTGGTCGCTACTTGAGCCATAGGAATATTAGTTACCTTAGAAAGGAATGGAACGGTACGGCTGGCACGTGGATTGACCTCAATAACGTAGACTTTTTCATCCTTGATAACAAACTGAATGTTCATCATTCCAAGACAGTTGAGGCCGATTGCTAGGCGTTTGGTGTAGTCTGCGATGGTTTCCTGCACCTTTTGAGACAAGGTTTGCGGAGGGTAAACAGCCATTGAGTCACCTGAGTGGACACCAGCACGTTCGATATGCTCCATGATACCTGGGATAAGGACATTTTCACCATCTGAGATGGCATCAACTTCGCACTCCTGACCAACGATATAAGAATCGACAAGAACTGGGTGGTCTGGACTAGCCTTAACCGCTGTACGCATGTAAGAACGAAGATCTTCTTCATTTTCTACGATTTCCATGGCGCGTCCACCAAGTACATAAGATGGGCGAACAAGGACTGGGAAACCAATCTTACGTGCTGCAAGAACTGCTTCTTCTTCATTGGTAGCCGTTTGTCCTGGTGGCTGTGGAATGTCCAATTCTTTGAGAGCTTGCTCGAAGAGGTCACGGTCTTCAGCACGGTCTAGGTCAGCGACCTGTGTACCAAGGATGGTCACACCTGCTTTTGCCAATGGCTCCGCAAGGTTGATAGCTGTTTGACCACCGAACTGAACGATAACCCCTTTTGGTTGCTCCAAGTCGATGACATTCATAACATCTTCGAATGTCAATGGCTCAAAGTAAAGCTTGTCTGATACCGAGAAGTCTGTTGAAACAGTCTCTGGATTTGAGTTCATGATGATAGCTTCATAACCAGCTGCCTGGATAGCCTTAACTGAGTGAACCGTTGCATAGTCAAATTCGACCCCTTGACCGATACGGATTGGACCTGAACCTAGGACAAGTACAGATTCTTTATCAGATCTGATAGACTCATTTTCCCATCCATAGGTTGAATAGAAATATGGTGTTTCAGAATCAAACTCCGCAGCACAGGTATCGACCATCTTATAAACTGGAACAATCTTGTTTTCCAAGCGAAGTTGATGAAGTTGATCAGCAGTTGTTTTCCAAAGTTCCGCAATCTTACGGTCTGAGAAGCCATTAAGTTTAGCTGTTTTCAAGACTTCTAGATCTTGTGGATGAGCACCCAATTCCTGCTCAATTTCAAAGATATGTAGGAGTTTATCCAGATAAAAAATATCGATTTTTGTAAGCTCTGCAATTTCTTCAGGTGTGTAGCCACGACGAATTGCTTCTGATACGTAGAAGAGACGGTCATCTTGGGCTTTGACAACCTTTTCAATCAAGGCATCATCAGAAACTGCTGCAAGTTCAGGTATTTCATTGTGGTGCACCCCAATTTCAAGGGAGCGGCAGGCCTTGAGAAGAGATTCCTCGATATTACGACCGATTGCCATGACTTCTCCAGTCGCCTTCATTTGTGTACCGAGACGGCGTTCACCCTTTTCAAACTTGTCAAATGGGAAACGAGGAATCTTGGCAACCACGTAGTCAAGGGCTGGTTCAAACATGGCATAGGTTGAACCTGTAACTGGGTTGATGACCTCATCCAAGGTCAAACCTACTGCAATCTTAGCAGCCAATTTTGCAATCGGATACCCTGTCGCCTTAGATGCTAGGGCTGAAGAACGCGACACACGAGGGTTTACTTCGATGACATAATACTTGAAACTGTGTGGATCAAGGGCCAGCTGAACGTTACATCCCCCTTCAATCTTAAGGGCACGAATGATGCTCAAGCTCGCGTCACGTAGCATTTGGTTTTCATAGTCTGCCATGGTTTGCGCAGGAGCAAATACAATGGAATCTCCTGTGTGAATTCCGACTGGGTCAAAGTTTTCCATGTTACAAACAACCAAAGCATTGTCAGCTGAGTCACGCATCACTTCGTATTCGATTTCCTTGAAACCTGCAATCGAACGCTCAATCAAACATTGGGTCACAGGTGATAATTTCAAACCATTTTCAGCGATTTCACGCAATTCTTCCTCGTTGGCACACATACCACCACCAGTACCACCAAGGGTAAAGGCTGGACGAACGATAACTGGGTAACCAATTGTCGCTGCAAAGGCAACAGCTTCTTCGACTGTGTTGACAATTTCAGATTCTGGAATTGGTTGGTTGAGCTCTTCCATCAATTGTTTAAAGAGGTCACGGTCCTCCGCTTGATCAATGGCAGATAGATTAGTACCCAGAAGTTCAACACCAAGCTCATCTAGGATACCATTTTTAGACAATTCCATGGCCATATTAAGCCCTGTTTGACCACCGAGTGTTGGTAGCAAGGCATCTGGACGCTCCTTACGAAGAATACGTGTCACAAACTCAAGTGTAATCGGTTCAATATAAACCTTGTCCGCAATCTCCTTGTCCGTCATGATGGTTGCAGGGTTTGAATTAACCAAAACCACCTCATAACCTTCCTCTTTCAAAGACAAGCAAGCCTGGGTCCCAGCGTAGTCAAACTCAGCAGCCTGACCAATAATAATCGGACCAGAACCAATCACCATAATTTTTTGAATATCAGTACGTTTAGGCATATATAAGATATTAAGGGCGTCAAGCGGACAAAGCTAAAATAGGAGTTATGACGAAGAACTGTCAGTTCTAGGAATAACTATCTTTTTAGCACCGTCCGTAGCCCGTATTCAGTTCAGCAAATACGGACCACCCTTCTCCTTTCTATTCGTCGCCTCACTGAGCGACATTAAATAAATTCTCCGACGATTTTTTAGCGAAACGATATTTTTCGGTAAAAAATCTAGTGCAGGGAGTTTTTAGTTCGCCTGATAGCGACTAAAAGAAACGACCTGCCTTTCTATTCGGCAACTCTCAGATTTCCATTAAATAAGATACAAAGGACGAATAGAAAGCGATTGAATTTTAGGAAACCAAGGAAGGATTGACAATCCAAGTTGGTTTCTCTAAATTCCGAGCTTTCCGTCCGTGTTCAGTTACATAAATTCTCCGACGAGCTTTTACTCATTCTTAGTTTGATTGTTTAAAAGCTTCCATCATCTCGATAAACTCGTCAAATAGGTAGCTAGCGTCGTGTGGACCAGGGGCTGCATCTGGATGGTATTGAACAGAGAAAGCAGGTTGGTATCTGTGACGCACACCTTCAACTGACTTGTCATTGATTTCTTCATGGGTGATAATCAAATGCTCTGGCAAATCCTCACGGCTAACTGCATAACCATGGTTTTGACTTGTAAAATCCACACGTCCTGTAGCAATTTCGCGTACCGCATGGTTGAATCCACGGTGTCCAAATTTCATCTTGTAAGTCTTAGCCCCGTTTGCCATTGCAAAGAGTTGATGCCCCATACAAATACCAAAAATTGGAATTTTTCCTTGTACACCACGAATCATATCCAGTGCTTGGGGAACATCTTCTGGATTTCCCGGTCCATTTGACAACATAACTCCGTCAGGGTTGAGATGGAGAATTTCTTCAGCCGTTGTTGAATAAGGAACGACTGTCACGTTACAGTTGCGCTTAGAGAGTTCACGTAAGATTGAGTGCTTGAGACCAAAGTCCACTAGCACTACGCTCAAACCAACTCCTGGAGCTGGATACGAAGTTTTAGTAGAAACCTGCTTGATATTGTCTGTCGGCAAGACTGTTGCTTGGAGCTGGTCCGTCACATGGTCCATACTGTCCCCAACATGGGTCAAGGTTGCACGCATCGTACCATGCTTACGGATAATCTTGGTAAGAGCACGTGTATCAATCCCTGAAATACCCGGAATTTTCTTGGCTTTCAAAAATTCATCCAAGGTCATTTGGTTGCGCCAGTTACTAGCTCTACGTGCTTCTTCGAAAACAACAACTCCCTTACAAGTTGGAATAATGGATTCGTAATCATCACGGTTAATTCCATAATTTCCCACCAAAGGATAAGTAAAGGTCAAGATTTGTCCATTATAAGACTGGTCTGTAATGGATTCTTGGTAGCCGGTCATGCCTGTATTAAAGACAATTTCACCAGTTACATCAATATCTGCTCCGAAGGCCTTGCCTTCAAAAACTGTACCATCTTCTAATACTAGAAGTCTTTTTGTCATATTTTCACCTCTCGTGGACGCTCACTGGCGTCTTTTAACGTCTTGTGTTTTAGTTGGCGTTTCTACTCGCCAGTACGGATTCTAAGATTGCCATTCGAACAAAGACACCATTGGTCATTTGTTGGACAATCCGTGATTTTGGTGCTTCAACCAAGTGGTCTGCGATTTCTACATCACGGTTGACTGGAGCTGGGTGCATGAGGATTGCTGTTTCTTTCAAACGGTCATAACGTTCTTGAGTCAAGCCATGTTGGGCATGGTAGTCTTCTTTTGAAAAGACTGCTCCGCTATCATGGCGTTCATGTTGCACACGGAGAAACATCATGACATCCACCTGATCAATGATTTCATCAATGGTTACAAACTGTCCATAGTCTGCAAACTCTTGACTTCTCCATTCCTCAGGTCCAGCAAAATAAAGTTCAGCTCCCAAGCGTTTCAAAATCTGCATATTGGATTTGGCAACGCGTGAATGGTCCAAGTCACCTGCAATCGCAACCTTGAGACCCTCAAAGTGGCCAAATTCCTCATAAATAGTCATCAAATCAAGCAAGCTCTGGCTAGGATGTTGTCCCGAACCATCTCCACCATTGATGATGGAAGTCGTAATCGTGGGACTAGCAATTAACTCTCTGTAGTAGTCAACCTCAGGGTGGCGAATCACACAGACATCCACTCCTAAAGCAGACAGAGTCAAAATGGTATCATAAAGTGTCTCACCCTTATTGACTGAACTAGTCTTCACATCAAAGTCAAGTCGTTCCAGCCCCAGTTTAATCTCTGCCACTTCAAAGGACTTATGCGTCCGTGTAGAATCCTCAAAGAAAAGATTGGAAACAATCGGGTGGTTTTCATAAGGAAGCTGAGCTCCGTTTTTAAACTCAATCCCTCGTTTGATCAATTTCATCACTTGATCGACAGTGAGGTCTTCCATGGACACCACATGGTTCAATGCTTGTTGATTTTCTGACATGGCCACTCCTTTAGCTTTCTAAGCTTCTTCAGTAATCAGAACTCTGTCTTGACCATCAAGTTCTGCCATCTCTACGATGATTTCTTCAGAACGACTGGTTGGGATATTCTTCCCAACGTAATCTGGACGGATTGGCAATTCTCTATGTCCACGATCGACTAGAACTGCTAAACTTACGCGCGCAGGACGACCATGACCTACAATATTATCAATAGCAGCACGGATGGTACGACCTGTATAAAGCACATCGTCCACCAAGATAACTTCGCGGTCTGTCACATCGACAGAAACCAAAGAAGTATCTTCTCCACTTTTAACATCATCACGGAAGGGTTTAGTATCCAATTCCACAACCGGAACTGAAAGGTTTTCTAGTTGCTCCAAACGTTCTTGGATACGATGGGCGATAAAGACACCGCGAGTTTTAATACCAGCCAAGACGATTTTATTCAAATCTTTGTTGCGTTCAATAATCTCATAAGTAATACGCGTAATCGCTCGTTTGACGGTCAATTCGTCTACAACTTCTTTTGTCTTCATGACAAACCTCCAAAAAGAAAAGTCTCCTTAAACAAGGAGACTTGAAATGTATAGCTAAGCAAGCCCTACTGCACACAGTATAGACTTCACCCTTCTACTTTATCGCGCTCCTTGCCTGCCTCACGGGACAAGTTTAAAGGAATATTTAGTTATCAATTACTATAGCACAAAGTAAGCTTAAAATCAAGCAAAAACTTTCGATTTTCCATCTTACAAATTGCTAAAATCATATAACTGTGGGTACTGGTCACACTCTGGATTTTTAGGATGACAAATGGCTCTTCCAAAATAAATCATGGCCTGATGAGCTGCTAACCACTGCTCAGGCGGCAATATATCCATGACCCGCTTTTCCACCTCAAGTGGTGTCGCTGATTTTTTGACGATATCGTGGTGTTTGCAAATACGCTCCACATGAGTATCCACTGCAAAGGCTGGAATCCCAAATCCTACACTCATAACAACATTGGCTGTCTTGCGACCAACACCTGCCAAACTCTCCAATTCCTCACGTGTTTGAGGGACTTGACCATCAAAATCGTCTAGTAACTGTTGGGCACATTTTTTAAGGAATTTAGCCTTATTTCGATACAGTCCCAGTCGAGAAATGTGTGAAGCAATCTCACTCTCTGTTGCAACAGACATGGCTTGTGGCGTTGGAAAGGCAGCAAAGAGGCCTGGCGTAGCCTTATTTACCGCTGCATCCGTCGTCTGGGCTGACAACATGACCGCAACCAAGAGTTCAAAATGATTAGTGAAATCAAGACTGGGCTTGGCATCTGGAAAAAGAGCAATGATTTCTTCTAGCACCTTTCGTGCTCGTTTTTTTGACAAAACCATTATTCGTCTCCATCAAATAGTCCTTGTAAACCAGCAAAAGGACTGTTTTCTTCTTTCTTAACTGCTTGTTGAGCTTGGTATTCTTCTTCTGTCATGATTTGCCAGTCATTTCCTGAAACAAATCCTTGGCCAGCTTCTTCTTCAGCCGTCAAGACCTTGATAGGAATGTTTAGTAGGATATTGTCTGACACGCTCTCAGCAAGGTCAAGTTCTCCATTTTCGATAGGCAGGACCAAGTCATCGTCTAAAACTTCCTGATCTAGTTGGTTAGTTGCACCTTCCATGAAAACTTCCGTTACTGGATAAGATTCAACTAACTCAACTGGCTCCATACTACGACTTGAAGCAAGAACAATGGTATAAGATAGTTGATAATCTAAGAAATACATACGGTTTTCGTACTGTACTTTCCCAACTGCAAGGATATTTTTTACATCTAAAATTTCTTGATTACGTGCACGCAGGTCTGCGACTAGGTCTAACGTTTGTTCAAAATGCAAGCCTTCAGACTGCTTGCGTATCTCTTGAATATTTAATTTCATACTTCCTCCATAAAGATTTACTCTCTTGATTATACCATGAAAAGCCTACAAATCAACCCACCAAACTTTGTAATTAACATTCAAGTTTTTAATATGTCCACTATGATATTTTGTTTTTTAGTGCTATACTACATCAGAGCAAGGAGGATGCCCCTATGGAAGACAAAGAACTCGGTACTAATGCTTATCACTCGTATTTTAGAGCTTGGAATTTCCAGTTTTCTGTTGACAAAATTTCCTTAAAAGTATAGTATAAAGATACCAATACTCGGAGGTAAGGGAGACATGAACAACTAAGCCTATCAAATAAAAAACCTTTATTTAGTAGATCTTGTTTTTGTCTCTTTTTGTGTACTCTTTTATGCTCTTTTTCTGGCATTTTATACTCAATGAAAATCAAAGAGCAAACTAGGAAGCTAGCCGTAGGTTGCTCAAAACACTGTTTTGNNGTCAGTCACATATATACGGTAAGGCGACGCTGACGTGGTTTGAAGAGATTTTCGAAGAGTATTAATAGAGTTTTTTTGACATAGACTTTGGGCTCTACTAGGTAAAGTAGAGCTTTTTGTTATGTAGTATCAACATTCTAGAAAGGGCAATCATATGATAAAAATCAATCACCTGACCATCACACAAAACAAAGATTTACGAGACCTTGTCTCTGACCTCAGCATGACCATCCAAGACAGGGAAAAGGTCGCTATTATTGGTGAAGAAGGAAATGGCAAATCCACCTTACTTAAAATTTTAATGGGGGAAACTTTGCCTGATTTCACTATCGGGGGAGACATTCAATCTGATTATCAATCAATAGCCTACATTCCTCAAAAACTTCCTGAGGACCTGAAAAATAGAACTCTACACGACTACTTCTTTTTAGATACTATTGATTTAGATTACAGTGTCCTCTATCGTTTAGCTGAGGAATTGCATTTTGATAGCAATCGTTTCGCAAGCGACCAAGAGATTGGTAGTCTATCAGGGGGTGAAGCTTTGAAAATTCAGCTCATCCATGAGTTAGCCAAACCTTTTGAGATTCTATTTTTAGATGAACCTTCAAATGACTTGGATCTTGAGACGGTTGATTGGCTAAAAGGTCAAATGCGCAAGATTCGGCAAACCGTTATTTTCATTTCCCATGATGAGGACTTTCTTTCTGAAACGGCAGACACTATTGTTCACTTGCGACTGGTCAAGCACCGTAAAGAAGCAGAAACACTAGTAGAGCATTTAGACTATGATAGTTATAGTGAGCAGAGAAAGGCTAATTTTGCCAGACAAACCCAGCAAGCAGCCAACGACCAAAGAGCCTACGATAAAACCATGGAAAAACATCAACGAGTTAAACAAAATGTAGAAACTGCTCTTCGAGCTACCAAAGACAGTACTGCCGGTCGCCTATTGGCTAAAAAGATGAAAACTGTCCTCTCACAAGAAAAACGCTACGAAAGAGCAGCTCAGGCCATGACCCAAAAGCCACTTGAAGAGGAAGAAATCAGACTTTTCTTCTCAGATATACAGCCATTACCTACTTCTAAAGTCTTAATCCAACTGGAAAAAGAAAATTTATCCATTGGCGAGCGAATTTTGGTGCAAGAACTACAATTAACTGTCCGTGGCCAAGAAAAAATCGGTATTATAGGGCCAAATGGTATTGGAAAATCGACCCTATTAGCCAAGTTACAGCAACTTTTTAATGCTAAAAGAGAGATTTCGCTTGGTTATATGCCACAAGATTACCAGCAAAAACTGCAATTGGATTTATCACCAATAGCCTATCTAAGTAAAACTGGGGAAAAAGAGGAACTACAAAAAATCCAATCTCACTTAGCCAGTCTCAATTTCAGTTATCCAGAAATGCAGCATCAAATTCGCTTCTTATCTGGCGGACAACAAGGAAAACTCCTGCTTTTGGATTTAGTCTTGCGCAAACCAAACTTTCTCCTGCTAGATGAACCCACACGAAACTTTTCTCCAACTTCTCAACCCGAAATTAGAAAACTCTTTGCCACTTATCCTGGTGGTCTCATCACTGTTTCGCATGACCGTTGTTTCTTAAAAGAGATCTGTTCAATCATCTATCGCTTAACAGAACACGGTTTGGAGGTAGTTAATTTTCAAGATTTATAAATTTTCAACATCGCAAATATGTGGGGCAAAAACACAATTTTAGGAGAAAAAGAAGTAAATCTTCCCATAATAAAACGCATAATATCAAGTTTTCACACCTGATATTATGCGTTTTTCAGATTTTAAAGACTTTTTCCAGCCTTCATTTTACATATGTTTTAAACGTTCAATCCGTTCTGAGATAGGTGGGTGGGTATAAAAGAGTTTTTTGAACCCTCCCCCTTTCTTAGGATCATTGATATAAAGTGCACTGCTAGCATCATCGACGTGGCGACTCATAGGTTTGCTATTGTCCAACTTATCTAGGGCATTAATCATTCCCTGGGGATTGCGAGTCAGCTCGACACTAGATGCATCTGCCAGAAATTCCCTCTGACGAGAAATAGCGAGCTGAACCAAGGTTGCAGCGAGAGGTGCCAGTACAATAGCTAGTAGGGAAACCACTAGCATAATGATTTCAAGACCATTTCCATCTCGGTCATCATCACTTCGTCTGCGACCTGCTCCACCCCACCACATCATACGACCTGCCATACCAGAAAGCATGGTGATAGCACTAGCAAGGGCAACTGCAATAGTCGAAATACGGATATCATAATTACGAATATGACTGACTTCATGTCCCATAACAGCTTCTAGTTCTTCACGATTCATGATAGCTAGTAGACCTGAAGTCGCAGCAACCGCCGCATTTTGAGGGTTAGAACCTGTCGCAAAGGCATTTAAGGCTGGATCATCAATGATGAAAACACGGGGCATAGGAATCTGAGCGACCATAGCCATATCTTCCACTACGTGGTAGAAATCTGGTGCCGTTTGTTCATCAATCTCACGCGCCCCGTTCATGGACATGACAATCTCTGTTGATTGAAAAATCATGGACAAGGCATAGATAAAGCCGATAATCAGTGCGATAACCAAACCACCAATCCCAGACCGCATAAAGAGGTAACCAACCGCATAACCAACAAGAGCTAAGAGTAGGAAAAATACCAGCAACAAAATCCACGTTTTTCGTTTATTGCTTGCAATTTGATCAAACAACATCTTAGTCACCTAAACCGCTAAAATCAACTTTAGGAACTACCTTTTCCTCTTCTGGTGTTTGAAGGAAATCTGCTTCTTTAAATCCAAACATTCCAGCGATAATATTGCTTGGGAAAGTTTCTAATTTTACATTGTAGTTGCTGACAACACTGTTATAAAGTTGACGAGAGTAAGAAATTTTATTTTCTGTGTTTGTCAACTCCTCTTGCAATTTAACAAAGTTGGCACTAGCTTTCAAATCTGGATAGCTTTCTGCAACTGCAAAAATACCTGAAACCTGACGAGTGAGGGCATCACTAGCTTTCATAGCTTCTGCTGGTGAAGTCGCTGCTGCCACTTGGTTACGTAGTTCTGCTACCTTTTCAAGGGTAGAACCTTCATATTTAGCATAACCTTTTACAGTTTCAATCAAGTTTGGCAAGAGGTCATTTCGACGTTTCAACTGAACATCAATCTGGCTCCAAGCCTCCTTTGTTTGCATACGATTTTTAACCAAACCGTTATAGCTAACAATCACAAAAATAACAATAAGAGCTAAAACTCCAAGAATAATCCAAGTCATGATATAAGTCCTTTCTGCTTTTAGATTAGTACCAGTATATCAAATTTTTAATGATTGTGGTAAAATAAGATGATACTAAAGAAGGAAATAACTATGAAACCAGAAACATTTTACAACTTGCTTGCCGAGCAAAATCTTCCACTTTCGGACCAGCAAAAAAAACAATTTGATCGTTATTTTGAACTCTTGGTTGAGTGGAATGAAAAGATTAATTTAACAGCTATTACGGACAAGGAAGAAGTTTATCTCAAACATTTTTACGATTCGATTGCACCCATTCTTCAAGGCTTGATTCCCAATGAAACTATCAAATTGCTTGATATTGGAGCTGGGGCAGGATTTCCTAGTCTGCCGATGAAAATCCTCTATCCTCAGTTAGATGTGACCATCATTGATTCGCTCAATAAACGTATCAACTTCCTGCAACTTTTGGCTCAAGAATTGGATTTGAACGGAGTTCATTTCTACCACGGACGTGCCGAAGATTTTGCCCAAGACAAGAACTTCCGTGCTCAATATGATTTTGTAACAGCTCGTGCGGTTGCCCGCATGCAGGTTTTATCTGAATTGACAATTCCTTACCTTAAAGTTGGCGGAAAACTATTGGCACTCAAGGCCAGCAATGCCCCTGAGGAATTATTAGAAGCTAAGAATGCCCTCAACCTCCTCTTCAGTAAAGTCGAAGACAATCTCAGCTACGCCCTACCAAATGGAGATCCGCGTTATATGACAGTTGTAGAAAAGAAAAAAGAAACGCCAAATAAATATCCACGTAAGGCTGGTATGCCAAATAAACGCCCACTTTAATCTTTTTAGTAAAAAAATATTTACAAAATCAACCTCGCTCTTTTATTTTTAGGCTCGGGAAAAAATGATTTACAAAATCAACCTCGCTCTCTTATTTTTAGGCTCGGGAAAAAATGATTTACAAAATCATTTTTTTCTGCTATACTATCCTAAGCAAAGGTTTTTAATGTCATCCCGTGAGGTGACGAAGACACAGAAATACTTGAAACTCTTTAAAGTTTAGATTTTAGAGAAGTCTTACTCTGAGGGTCTATTGCTGTAAAATAATGGGCTCTTTTTTGATGCCCAAAAGTGAGGTTTATATGAAACAAGAATCAACTGTTGATTTGTTACTAGACGTTGACCAACGTCCTTCGGCTGGAAAAGGAATTCTCCTTAGCTTCCAACACGTTTTCGCCATGTTTGGTGCGACCATCTTGGTACCCTTGATTTTGGGAATGCCTGTATCTGTTGCCCTTTTTGCTTCAGGTGTTGGAACACTCATCTACATGATTTCAACTGGTTTTAAAGTTCCAGTTTATCTAGGTTCTTCATTTGCTTTTATCACAGCTATGTCACTGGCTATGAAAGAAATGGGTGGGGATGTATCTGCTGCTCAAACAGGGGTTATCTTGACTGGTTTGGTCTATGTCCTTGTTGCTACCAGCATCCGATTTGTAGGAACAAAATGGATTGATAAACTCTTGCCACCAATCATCATCGGACCTATGATCATCGTTATCGGTCTTGGACTTGCAGGTTCAGCTGTTACCAACGCTGGTCTTGTAGCTGATGGGAATTGGAAAAATGCTCTTGTAGCAGTTGTTACTTTCTTGATTGCTGCCTTTATCAATACAAAGGGAAAAGGATTCCTACGAATCATTCCATTTCTCTTTGCCATTATCGGTGGTTACCTCTTCGCACTAACTCTTGGCTTGGTTGACTTTACACCAGTTCTTAAAGCTAACTGGTTTGAAATTCCTGGTTTCTACTTGCCATTTAACACAGGTGGTGCCTTTAAAGAATACAATCTTTACTTTGGTCCAGAAGCCATCGCTATCTTGCCAATCGCTATCGTAACAATTTCTGAACATATCGGAGACCATACTGTTTTGGGTCAAATCTGTGACCGTCAATTCTTAAAAGAACCAGGTCTCCACCGTACTCTTCTTGGTGACGGTATCGCAACTTCTGTTTCTGCCTTCCTTGGTGGACCAGCCAATACAACTTACGGAGAAAATACAGGGGTTATCGGTATGACTCGTATCGCTTCTGTCTCAGTTATCCGTAACGCTGCCTTCATCGCGATTGCCCTCAGCTTCCTTGGTAAATTCACTGCCTTGATTTCAACTATTCCAAACGCTGTACTTGGTGGTATGTCAATCCTTCTCTATGGGGTTATCGCCAGCAATGGTTTGAAAGTCTTGATTAAAGAACGTGTTGATTTCGCTCAAATGCGAAACCTCATCATCGCAAGTGCTATGTTGGTTCTTGGACTTGGAGGAGCTGTCCTTAAACTTGGTCCAGTTACACTTTCAGGTACTGCTCTTTCAGCCATGACAGGAATCATCTTGAACTTGATCTTGCCATACGAAAATAAAGACTAATACTCTTCGAAAATCTCTTCAAACCACGTCAACGTCGACTTGCCGTAGATATATGTANNCCTCAAAGCAGTGCTTTGAACAACCTGCGGCTAGTTTCCTAGTTTCCTAGTTTGCTCTTTGATTTTCATTGAGTATAAGAGTCTAAACATATCAAAAAACAAGCATTTCCAATTACGGAAGTGCTCATTTTTTTGATACTTAAAAGTAAGTGTATCCCCCTAACGCTGTCTAATATGTCTCCCCTATATGCATACGCTTCCACTCAGAGAACTCTACCTTGAACAGTTCAGGGGCTTTTTTAGCATTGTTATAAACTATAATATAGTAACCTTCCTTATTCCAAAACTTTCCTAAAATCTCAGCGTCTTCCAGCTCTGCTTCATAATCTAATACTCATCTGCTTTCAAAAAGCATTCTAGTCCATCTCCGATTAACGATGGACTTTATCACCTCCTTCTCCAGTCCTTGTATAACATCTTGAAGTTGATTCATGATATCTTCCAATATGGGCATCAACAGCTCCATAACAATAGCGAAATTCTCGTATATAGTGACTATGGACATGTGGACCTACTCCCCATTGGAGCCCAACAAGATCCCAGTTTACTGATTCTACCGAAACCAGCCTCATCTTGGTACATCAAGCGAACCTTACGAAAATGCCTACTGGTTTTAAAGCGCTTTCTTGTCTTCTTGAATTGAGATTTTATTTTTAGACGCGACAATGGTTTGAACGTCTGCTTTCTTGGGATGTTCTGGACGTGGCCTAATATTTCGCCAACCATGGCGCTTCAAGAGTTGATAAAAGGCATCACGTGTGTAGGAAGGACCTAACTCCTTTGTATAAGCCTGAAATAAGGCATCAATTGTAACAAATTCTCCTGCCTCTGCAGCCTTCAAATGACGGGCAAGAAAGGCTTTCTCTTCCTCAATTGTCATATATGCATGGTTACGACCACCACGTGTTTCTTGAAGGAGAGAATCGCGTCCGAACTCCTCATATTTTTTTACAGTTGGCCAAATCGTTGTTTGATTACAGCCTAAAAGCTCTATAATCTCTTTATAAGATTTACCCATCAGACGAAATAGAACGATTTGAAGGCGTTTATGATATTTAGCTGTACTAGAGTCTTTTAAAAGTGTTTTGATAGCTTGGATTTCTTCTTTAGTTGATTTCATATTACTACTATATAATGCTTTTTTATTTTAGCTTAGTATGAGTGTCCTTGTTCACGTCTTTCTTTTCCCACATGAAGAGAGTTCTGACGCCAACATCAAAAACCTTGGCTGCCTCGACATGGCTGTGCCCCTCTTTGATGTAATCTAATTCTCGATGTTTAAAATCTGTACTATATGCCATAGCTTTATTATAACATGCTTGTTTGAAACTAAGAAAATATCAAAACTCCATAATTGTTTTTCTAAAATACAGCTTTCAAATATCCTTAAATATAATAGACTTCCTGTGAAACAAAAATATGATACAATAAAATTATGAAGCAAGTAAACAACTAACTGATACACGATTTAAGCTCCTTGTTGCTGTTCAGCGCACGACTTTTGAAGAGATGTTAGCTGTATTGAAAACAGCTTATCAAGGTAAACACGCAAAAGGGGGACGAAAACCTAAACTAAGCCTAGAATACCTTCTTATGGCGACTTCAATATGTGCGAGAATATCGAACTTATGAACAAATTGCGGCTGATTTTGGTATCCACGAAAGCAACTTAACCCATCGGAGTCAATGGGTTGAAGTAACTCTTGTTCAAAGTGGTTTTACGATTTCAAGACCTCCTCTCAGTTCTGAGGACACGGTAATGATTGATGCGACGGAAGTAAAAATCCATCGCCTTAAAAAACAATTAGCGAATTATTCTGGTAAAAAGAAATGCCACGCTATGAAGGCTCAAGCGATTGTCACAAGTCAAGGGAGAATTATTTCTTTGGAGATCACTGTGAACTATTGTCATGATATGAAGTTGTTCAAAATGAGTCGCAGAAATATCGGACAAGCTGGTAAAATCTTGGCTGACAGTGCTTATCAAGGGCTCATGAAGATATATCCTCAAGCACAAATTCCACGTAAATCCAGCAAACTCAAGCCACTAACAGCTGAAGAGAAAGCCTGTAACCATGCGCTATCTAAGGAGAGAAGCAAGGTTGAGAACATCTTTGCCAAAGTAAAAACGTTTAAAATGTTTTCAACAACCTATCGAAATCATCGTAAACGCTTCGGATTACGAATGAATTTGATTGTTGGTATTATCAATCATGAACTAGGATTCTAGTTTTGCAGGAAGTCTAGTATAAAATACGGACTAATCAAGATAAAAGAATAGTGAATCATAAAAATCGATTTACTAGATACCATAGTATCTTATAGTTGCTAATAAGAAGTTAGTCTAGCAGAATGAACCTCTCATTTCTCCCCTACTAGTCCGTAATTCGTTGATACATTTCTGGTCTTCTATCTCGAAACAAGCCCCAGTTTAGGCGTTCACTTGCTCCCTTGTCTAGGTCATAAGTAGCTAACAGAACAGCTTCTTCTTGTCTTTCAGCTCGTTCTAGAATAGCTCCTGTTTCATCCGTCATAAAGGAGGAACCGTAGAAGTCAAGACTGGAACTCTGTCCGCCATTTTCCTCACTAGGCGTGACCTCTTCCAATCCATAACGATTGGCTGAGATGACTGGAACAATATTTGCTGCTGCGTGTCCTTGCATGGTACGTTGCCAATGACCAAAACTATCCGTATCTAAAATTGGCTCTGAACCAATGGCTGTAGGATAAAAGAGCAATTCAGCACCATTTAACGCAAGACAGCGGGCTGTTTCAGGGAACCATTGATCCCAACAGATACCGATCCCGATCTTGGCATAGAGAGTATCCCAGACCTTGAAACCTGTGTTGCCAGGTGTGAAATAAAATTTTTCTTGATAATAATGGTCATCTGGTATGTGGGTCTTTCGATAAACACCCAGCACCTCACCATCTGCATCAATGACGGCAATAGAGTTATACAAGACATTACCATCTTTTTCATAGAAACTGATTGGTAAAACGACCTTTAGCTCCTTGGCAATGGTTTTAAAATGCTGAATAGCTGTATTGTCTGTCACCGACTGGGCATGCTGGTAGTAGTCATACTGACGTTCCTGACAGAAATAGGGACGTTCAAACAACTCTGGTAAGAGAATGATTTGAGCGCCTTGTTCTGTAGCCTGACGTACTAAGCGCTCCGCTGTTTGAATATTTGTTGCCACATCCTTGGCGCATTGCATCTGAATGGCTGCAACTCTTACATTTCTCATCTTTTTCTCCTATTCTGGGATTTGTTGGGTGATACAGTGGATATTGCCACCACCTAAGAGAATATCTCTGGCTGGAATTCCGACAACTTTACGGTCTGGGAAACACTCACTGAGAATATCTAAGGCTACTTGGTCGTTTTTATCTTGAAACTGAGGAACTAGGACAGCCTTGTTGGCAATATAAAAGTTTACGTAGGAAGCTGCTAGTCGTTCACCTGCGTATCGCTCTTCTTCTCCTTCTTCATAGATGTAGCCTGGCAAATCCTCTTCGGTTACAACTTGATGAAGAGCTGGAATTGGAAGTTTATGAATAGTGAAGTGACGACCTTTTGCATCTGTTTCTTGCTCTAAGAATTCGAGATCTGCTTTTGACATGGCATACTGGGGATCATTTTCGTCATCTGTCCAAGCCAAAACAAGCTCAGCAGGACCAACAAAGGCAGCAACATTATCGACGTGTTCATTGGTTTCATCCTGATAAATACCATAAGGAAGCCAAATAACTTTTTCAGCACCAAGACTTTCTAATAATGTGTTTTCAATCTCCTCTTTAGTCAAGTTAGGATTGCGACCAGGACTAAGCAAGCAACTTTCAGTTACGAGAATAGTTCCTTGACCATCGCTATGGATTGCGCCTCCTTCCAGTACAAAAGGTTTAGCATCATAGACAGGCCTTTCCAAGGCCTCAGCAAAACGACTGGCTACTTGGTCATCCTCTTCATAATCTTGATAAAGACCATCATAGGTGCCTCCCCAAGCATTGAAGGCCCAATCCACGGCTAATTTCTGGCCTTCATCATTGACAAGAATAGTCGGACCTGTATCACGCGCCCAGGCATCATTGGTGGGAATGTCTAAATAAACAACCTTGTCTCCAAGATAGGATTGGGCTTCAGATAGATAGGCCTGCTCCACCAAAAGATAGACTCTTTCCCCTTCTGCTATGGTCTCGATGATCTGAGTAAATGCTGCTTTAGCAGCTTTTCCTTGAAAGGGCCATGAACCTGGTCGAGTCGGCCATATCATGAGAGTACCATGGTGGGTTTCATACTCTGCTGGCATACGATAGCCTAATTTTTTGGGACTGTCCATCATGATAATCTCCCTTTAAAGTCTTGATAGCCAAAAGCTTTGAGTAAGCTACAGTCTCCCTGTTCGTCCATGAGATAGAGACTTGGCAATCCAATACCATTAAAGGTATTATTTTTGACAAAAGAATAAATGGCCATGTCTTGAAAATAAAGTCTGTCTCCGATTTGGACTGGATTTTCAAAACTATAATCACCAATCACATCGCCCGTCAGACAGGTATTAGAAGAAAGTCTGTAGGTATGGGCTTTTTCCTGTGCCTCAAAGCCATTTCTCAAAGGTGGACGATAGGGCATCTCAAGTACATCAGGCATATGGCAGGTCGCAGAGGCGTCTAAAACCAAGATTTCCATACCGTTTTCTACAATATCTAATACCTCAGTTGCTAAATAACCCGCATTAAGCGCAATGGCTTCACCAGGCTCGATATAGATTTCAAGATTGTAAGTTTTTCGGATACGCTTGATTTCTGAAATCAGCAAATCCACATCGTAACCTTCTCTTGTAATATGATGACCACCACCCATATTGAGCCATTTTACCTCATGTAAGTAGGGACCAAACTGTTCTTCTACTGCTTTCAAAGTTGTTTGTAAATCATCTGCTCCCTGCTCGCAAAGGGTATGAAAATGAAGTCCGTCAACCAAATCTAGCAAATCACTCGGAATCTTGTCTATAGTAACTCCAAAGCGAGAACCTGGTGCACAAGGGTCATAGAGCGCGTGATCTCCTTGAGTTGAACACTGAGGGTTGAGGCGCAAACCAACACTGACACCAGCCTCTCGACAACGCGGACCGTGTTTACGCAACTGTCTCTCTGAGTTAAAGACGATATGGTCCGTTATCTCTAGCAATTCCTCCAAGTCTGCATCCTTGAAAGCAGGCGCAAATACATGGACTTCACCAGGAAATTCTTCCCTTGCCAATTTGGCCTCATAGAGTCCACTAGCTGTCGTACCTGATAGATACTGGCTAATCAAGGGATAAGTTTTGTAGAGGGAATATGCCTTCTGGGCAAGCAAGACCTTGCAACCGGCCTCTTCTTGTACATATTGTAGAATGCGGCAATTAGCTTCTAACTTGGCCAAGTCAATAACATAGGCTGGTGTTGGTACTTGTTCTAACTTCATTAGTCCACCATTTGTGGATTTTCAACCACAACCCATGGCAAACCATACTCATTCAAAGCTTCCATGAATGGATCTGGATCTAACTCCTCAAGGTTATACACTCCAGCTTGTTTCCAAGTTCCGTTCATGACTAATTTTGTCCCAATCATGGCTGGAACTCCTGTCGTGTATGAAATTGCTTGTGACCCGACTTCTGCATAGCACTCTTGATGGTCGCAAACATTGTAGATGTAGATAGTCTTTTCAACGCCATCTTTGACACCTGTAAAGATACATCCAATATTGGTTTTTCCGACTGTACGTGGCCCAAGACTGGCAGGGGCTGGAAGCAAGGCTTTTAAGAATTGAATCGGAACGATGTCTTGTCCATTGAAGTTAATGGTATCCGTACGAAGGAGTCCTACATTTTCAAGACATTTCATATGTGTCAAGTAAGATTGACCAAAAGTCATAAAGAAACGAATGCGTTTGACTCCAGGAATGTTCTTGGCCAGCGATTCAATTTCTTCATGGTGAAGGAGATACATATCTTTTTGTCCAACTTGAGGGAAATCATACTCACGCTTGATAGACATAGCTTCGACTTCGACCCATTTCCCATCTTCCCAGTAAGAACCTGACGCAGAAACCTCACGGAGATTAATTTCTGGATTAAAGTTGGTTGCAAATGGATAACCGTGGTCACCGCCATTACAGTCTAAAATGTCGATATAATGGATTTCATCAAAATAGTGTTTGAGGGCATAAGCTGAAAAGACACTAGTTACACCTGGGTCAAAACCAGAACCAAGAAGAGCAGTCAAGCCTGCTTCTTTGAATTTCTCTTGATAAGCCCACTGCCATGAGTAGTCAAAGTAGGCTGTAAAACCAAGTTCCTTACAACGTTTTTCGTAGATAGCACGCCACTCAGGGTCTTCTGTGTCTTCTGCTTCGTAGTTGGCTGTATCGATATAGTGAACACCTGTTGCCAAACAAGCATCCATAATGGTTAAATCTTGATAAGGCAGAGCTACATTCAAAACAGCTTCTGGTTTGTAGCTTTCAATCAGGGCAATCACTTCTTCAACCTTGTCAGCATCAAGTGCTGCAGTTTCAATTTTAGTACTTGTTTTGCCTTCTAGCTTCGCTTTCAAGTCATCGCATTTTGACTTGGTACGGCTAGCAATCATAATCTCTGTAAATGTTTCGCTATCTTGACAAATCTTTGAAATAGCAACTTGGGCAACGCCCCCACAACCAATAACTAGTAAACGACTCATTTTTTTCCTTCCTCTTCTTCTAAAATGTCCTCAACATACTTGGGCAACATAAAGGATCCCACGTGTAAGTTTGCAGTGTAGTATTCTGTGAAAAGCTGGCGTTTTTTCCAACCTTCCTTGTCAAAATCTTTGACAGGGTGGTATTTTTTCGATGCAAATCCAAACAACCAATAGCCAGCTGGGCTAGTTGGAATATGGGCCTGATAAACCCGACTGATTGGAAAGGCTTGATTGACCTTGCGGTGCATGCTTCGGCAGGCCGACTCATCCTCGTCAAAGAAGGGACTCCCATGCTGGTAAATCATGATGCCGTCTTCCTTCAGAGCTCGATAACTATTGCCGTAGAATTCCTTGGTAAAGAGTCCTTCCGTATGGCCAAATGGATCTGTCGCATCGTTGATGATAATATCGTAATCATCTTCGCAGTTTCGCAAAAAGCGTAGCCCATTTTGGTAGTAAATGGTAACACGAGGATCATCTAGCCCTGCAGCAAAGTCTGGGAAATACTCACGACAGACCTCGACCAACATCTCATCCGGTTCCACGATATCGATTTGTTCCAGTTCAGGATAGAGTGTTAATACTTGGGCAACACCGCCGTCACCACCCCCAATAACCAATACTTTCTTTGGATTTGGGTGGACAGCCATGGGAACGTGAACGGTCATTTCATTGTAGACGAAATCATCCGCATCTGAGAACAAGACATGGCCATTTAAAATCAGTATTTTCCCAAAAGCTGGCGTATCCAAGACTTCGATATCCTGCCATTCACTTTTTCCAGCGTAAAGTTGCTTGGCTGTTCTCAGAGACAATTTGACATCTGGAGTATGAACTTCAGAAAACCATAAATCCATCTATTTCTCCTTTCTCTTAATGACGTTGATGTGATTGACCTCTGGATCTTCCGTCCCTTGGAGGGAGCAACCACGTTCCTTGGCAAATTGGATATAGTCGACAATTTCTCGTGTAATGCGTTCGCCAGGAGCCAAGATAGGAATCCCTGGAGGATAGCACATGACAAATTCTCCACAGACCTGTCCAACAGACTCATCTAAGGTCAAACTTTTTCTCTCTGAATAGAAGGCTTCCTGAGGAGATAACACCAACTCGGGCTGGATATATTCTCCTGCTATCAAGTCCTTCCCATCTCGTGAGTAGAGTCTCTTGATATCAGCAAGAGCACCGACCAAGCGCTCGATGTCTTGGATGCGGTCACCAATCGAAATATAGGCCAAGATATTGCCAATATCACCAAACTCAATCTGAATGTCGTATTCGTCTCGTAGGAAGTCATAAACCTCGATACCTGTTAAGCCAATACCCTGAGTGTAAACTGACAGCTTGGTTACATCAAAATCACAGACCGACACACCATCTATTAACTCTTTTGAGTAGGCATAGTAGCCACCTATGGCATTGATTTCACGACGAGCGTACTCGGATAGCTCAATGACCTTCTCAAACGACTCTTTACCACGAAGGGCCAAGTTGCGACGTGAAATATCCAAACTAGCCATCAACAGGTAAGAAGCAGATGTTGATTGGGTCAGGTTGATGATCTGACGAACGTATTCAGAATTCATCTGCTCCCCGATAAGTAAAATGGAGCTTTGGGTCAAACTCCCACCAGACTTATGCATGGAAACTGCTGCCATATCAGCCCCTGCATCCATAGCAGAAATTGGAAGTTTATCAGTGAAATGCAAATGCGCTCCGTGGGCTTCATCTACTAAAACCATCATGCCAGCTTCATGAGCCATTTCCGTTAAACCTTTAAGATCTGAACAGATGCCGTAGTAAGTGGGATTGTTAATCAAAATGGCCTTGGCATCTGGATGGTCCTTTATGGCCTTGGCTACTCGGTCATTTTCAAGACCTAAAGCGATACCAATCTTAGGATCCACACTCATCTCGATATAGATGGGAATGGCACCACATAGAACCAGCGCATTGATAGCAGATTTATGGACATTACGTGGCAGAATAATCTTATCTCCAGCCTTGCAGGTTGACAGAATCATAGTCTGCACCGATGAAGTTGTTCCACCAATCATGAGAAAAGCATGGGTTGCTCCAAAAGCATCAGCTGTCAGCTCCTCTGCATCCCGAATAATCGAAATGGGGTGACCAAGATTATCCAAGGGTTTCATCGAATTAACATCAATGCCAACACATTTTTCACCTAACAGTTCGACAAGTTCTGGATTTCCTCGTCCACGCTTGTGACCTGGAACATCAAAGGGAACAATCCTTTTCTTGCGTAACTTCACCAAAGCCTCATAAATTGGGGCTTGGTTTTGATCTAACTTCTTCAAGACTTACTCCTTTACCGTATTTTTAGTGCCTCAAGAAGATAAAGGCGACTAAAGGTTGACTCATGAAAAAAGAGCAGGTTTCCACCTGCTCTGCAATCTTCTGACGTTTTTATGTTTGTTTCTGTTGAGTATGTCTGTTCCCGATGTTTCCTAACTCTCTAGTAGCAAATATTACGTACTTTATTGATCGTTTCACAAGATGACGTGTGCTTTCACCACACTAAAAATTTATGAATTAGGACAAGTGTCCTAACATCAACTTATAAAAGTAGGCTTTTAACCCTATCAATAATGTGGTTTTTCAACCACGCTTCGGCATTCAACCCTGCCTGTCCGTAGGCATTTTTTACTCGGGTTTATATTTGCTAGAAAACATCATCTCATTTTCTAAGCTTTATTACTATATCATGTTTTTAAGAACTTGTAAAGCCTTTTACGAAAAAAATATAAAAAGTTCGCAAAATAGTTGGATTTTATTTGATTTAATACTCATTATGCCAAATTTCAAGTTCAAGTTAGCCATGAAGAAGTCTTCTCTGGGTGATTTGTAGTTCAAGCATTTTTTAGGATAGTTATTAATCCAATTTTAGATGAATGTGACTTCTTTGGGAGTCGTTTCCTTAGTTCCCTTAGGTAACCATCTACGAATGAGGCTGTTGTGATTCTCATCAG
>NZ_VMMV01000089.1:0-2347 GCF_013277375.1 Streptococcus sp. 3613 | reverse complement strand
TTTTTAAAACTAAATGACTATATAACTAGTTTTTCGCAATTTTTGAGACAGAAATGTGATTTTTGTGATAAAGTTCTATCATTACAAGTTCATTTGTGGTAATATGGAATAAATCATTTATGTATCCTTTCAGAAATGTGCTGTTTCTCTGAATATAAATGTCTTTTTCTCTTTAACTTAATTTTACAAATTGCTAAAGTCATTTAAGGACAGATTTTTGAACAGTTGCTAGAAATGTAGAGGTATTGACCATGTATCAAAAGTTACTTAGAAAAATAGCAGAAGAAAAACCAAGTTATAACCAGGAAGAAATCCAGTGGCTACTTGATCATTTGGGAGATCCTTCTCCAGAAATTCGTGATGACCTTGTTTTTACAAGCTTTGCTAGAGGGATTCAGGAAGAGCTATTTACACAGGAACAATTTCATTTCATTGCTGAAGGGATTTCATCTGATGGAGGGTTAGATAAAGATATTGATAAGGTAGGCCTGTCAACCCTTGAACGTTCTTTTAGGGCGCTTATTTATGCAAATCTCTTGTCTGCAGATGCCAACCAGCAATCGATTTTTTATCAGGAATTAAATGCAGGAATTCGTAATGTCCTTTTAAATCAAGGTTTGTATTATCTTTCAAAAGAAAAGGATACAACGGGTTTTTCAAGTCAGTATGGTTGGGTTCATGCTTTTGCACATGGAGCCGATTTACTGACAGAGGTGGTTTGTCATCCCAACTTTCCTAAAAACAGAGTTCATGAAGTATTTGATATACTTGGCCAACTATTTAAAAGAGTTTCGATTCGTTTTACAGATGATGAGGATTGGCGTTTAGCAAGAGTGATCTATGAACCTATTTTACAAGGGAAGTTAGCGCAAGAGCAAGTAGCTTCTTGGATAAAAGCTGTTGACTTTCCGATAGAAGAAAGAGAAGATTTTTATAAATTTTCCAACTTCAGATCCTGTCTGTTGGAAGTCTATGTCCAACTTGACCAGAGAAATAGTTTACAAGATGACTTGAAAGAAGCTATTCAATCTTTTCAATATTAGGTATTGCTAGTAGTTCTATGATTTTCAAGAAAATTTCCAATCAATTTTCTTGAAACCCTTTCCTACTTTTGATAGACTAGTATCTAGTTTTTGAAAAAAGGAGAAAGAAAATGAAAAAATTTGTTGCTGAGTTAATCGGTACGTTCATGCTTGTATTCGTCGGGACAGGAGCTGTTGTTTTTGGAAATGGTCTTGATGGCCTAGGTCACCTTGGAATCGCCTTTGCCTTTGGTTTGGCAATCGTGGTGGCAGCCTACTCAATCGGAACTGTTTCAGGTGCTCACTTGAACTCGGCTGTTTCGATTGCTATGTTTGTAAACAAACGTTTGTCATCTTCAGAACTTGTAAACTACATACTTGGTCAGGTTGTTGGAGCTTTCATCGCTTCTGGCGCAGTCTTCTTCCTCTTGGCTAACTCGGGTATGTCAACTGCTAGCCTTGGTGAAAATGCCTTGGCAAACGGTGTCACTATCTTTGGTGGTTTCTTGTTTGAAGTCATCGCAACTTTCTTGTTTGTCTTGGTTATCATGACTGTGACATCAGCAAGCAAGGGCAATGGCGCGATTGCTGGTTTGGTAATCGGTTTGTCATTGATGGCGATGATTCTTGTGGGCTTGAACATTACTGGGCTTTCAGTAAATCCAGCTCGTAGCTTGGCACCAGCTGTTTTGGTAGGTGGCGCAGCCCTTCAACAAGTTTGGATTTTCATCCTTGCGCCAATCGTTGGTGGAGTTCTTGCAGCCCTTGTTGCTAAAAACTTCCTTGGAACAGAAGAATAATTGAAACTCAAAAAGCCTTGCTCCTCATCTCGAGGAACAGGGCTTTTTCGTAGTACGACGGGCATGTCGTGCATCTGAGGTGTAAGTCCTCGGTGGGCACCTGCTACCGGTGAACCCAATAGCGATTCCCAAGCCTGACTATCGTGAGGTAGCGGATTAAAACGGTCTGGGGATAGACCGTTTTAAGTCTGACACTGGAAATAAGAATCGTCAGAGGAAGGGATAGCGAAATCGTGGCTCTACGAACAGGAAGGTGATAGTAAGGCGTATATAGCGGATAAGGGGGCCTCAAACTCTAAAGTCCAAAAAGGTGGTCGTAACCTATATGCGTAAATCACGAGAGTAATTGAATTCGGACTAAGGTTTGTGTGAAAAAGATAAATCTTTCTAGAGTCTAAAGACTCTGCGTCAGATTTCCTATTTTCACTCTAACCTTTTAACGTCCTCATATCTTGTATAAACGAGGAAAGATGTAGGACTTATCCCGTGAGGTCTCATGAGCGCTGATACTGGACTAAAATCAAA
>NZ_VMMV01000088.1:0-36319 GCF_013277375.1 Streptococcus sp. 3613 | reverse complement strand
ACCGCATAGATGTTTAATAATATCTATCAAATCCGACCTGACTTTGTAATATATCGCCTTACGGCGATACTTAGGTGTAAAAACTATATGATATTTGCACATCCATTTAGTATGTGATAAACTGTAACTGGTTTTAGCCATTTATTTTTCCTCCTTTATCTAACCTGAACAATTAGATTATACTTGGAAAAATAAATGGAAGCTAGAAGCCTTGTCAGCCACCAGCATAGCTGGTGGTTTTCTTGTTTTTCTCTACGAGAAAAACTGGCTTGAAGCCATAATAATGAAATCACACATGGCGTGTGATTTTTTTGCCTATAAATGATTTTTATCAAGCTGATATATAATATATATTATGCAAATGATTGGAAGTGTGATAAACTAATACTCAATGAAACTCAAAGAGCAAACTAGGAAGCTAGCCGCAAGCTGTACTTGAGTACGGTAAGGCGACGCTGACGCGGTTTGAATTTGATTTTCGAAGAGTATAATATACAACGAAAATCTTATGAGAGAATAAACCTTTGTCTTAAATAAACTTAGGAATCAGGATTTTATAAGATTTTCCAATAATATTAGTGTCAATAACAAGAAAAGAGGTATCTTATGACAACATTTACAATCCATACAGTAGAATCAGCACAG
This sequence comes from Streptococcus sp. 3613, assembly GCF_013277375.1. NCBI lineage: Bacteria > Bacillati > Bacillota > Bacilli > Lactobacillales > Streptococcaceae > Streptococcus > Streptococcus sp. 3613. The sequence goes on along the minus strand of NZ_VMMV01000088.1, from coordinate 35,674 downwards.
GTAGAAGTGAAAGAAGTTCTTGAAACAGTAGAAAAAGACAACAATGGCTATATTCCCAACCTAATCGGTCTCTTGGCCAATGCACCGACTGCTTTAGAAGCCTACCGAACTGTCGCATCTATCAACCGTCGCAACAGCCTGACACCCGTTGAGCGTGAAGTGGTGCAAATCACGGCAGCCGTGACCAATGGTTGTGCCTTCTGTGTCGCAGGTCACACAGCCTTTTCCATCAAACAAATCCAGATGAATGATGACTTGATTCAAGCTCTTCGCAATCGTACTCCAATTGAAACAGATCCTAAATTGGATACCCTAGCTAAGTTTACTTTGGCAGTTATCAATACCAAGGGTCGTGTAGGAGATGAAGCCTTGGCTGAGTTTTTAGAAGCTGGCTACACGCAACAAAATGCCTTGGATGTAGTCCTTGGTGTCAGCCTAGCAAGCCTCTGTAATTATGCCAACAACCTAGCCAATACCCCAATTAACCCAGAATTGCAACCTTATGCTTAATTCATATCTGAGTAAAAAATGAAGTCTGAAATCAACGGACTTCGTTTTTTATCCCCTCATTTAAGCGCTTTTATGCTATACTGAAACTAACATGATTATTGGAGGTTAGGATGAAAAAATTCCCCTTAGTATTTTCAGGTTGTATGCTAGGTTTGGCAGGAGCTGGAAATCTCGTTTTAGATACGTTGCCGGTTCTGTCCCATCTATTGAGTCTGACAGGTTTGATTTTGTGGATTTACTTTCTGCTTCTGCATCTTTTTAATTGGAAAGAAACCAAGCAAGAGTTGACCAAGCCCCCTCTTTTATCAGGAATGGCCCCCTTTCCCATGGCTGGGATGATTTTATCGACCTATGTCTTTCGCGTATTCCCTCATCTTCCTTTGGTTGCGCAAGGACTCTGGTGGTGTTCATTTCTCTTGGATTTGGCCTTGATTGCTGGTTTCACCATCAAGTTTGCTTATCCGGGTCGGAGGATTCATGCGACTCCTAGCTGGACGGTACTTTATGTGGGGATAGCAGTGGCTGCTTTAACCTATCCTCTTGTAGGTATCATCGAAATTGCCTATGCGACCTTGAGTTTTGGTTTTCTTCTAACCTTCTATCTCTATCCGCTTATTTATAGCGATTTAAAGAAAAATCCACTCCCATTAGCCTTGCTTGGGCAAGAAGGTATCTACTGTGCTCCCTTTTCTTTGCTTTTGGCTTCTCTGGTTCGAGTTGGAGGAGCTAGCCTACCGACTTGGGTCTTGATTTTCATGCTTTTGGCTTCCCAATCCTTCTTTTTCTTTGTTTTGACTCGCCTACCCAATATTTTAAAACAAGGTTTTCAACCAGCCTTCTCAGCCCTCACCTTCCCGACTATTATCACAGCTACTTCGCTTAAGATGGCTCAGGGAATCTTGAAACTTCCATTTTTGGATTATTTGGTACTGGCTGAAACTGTTATTTGCCTAATCATTTTGCTCTTTGTATTAGGCGCTTATCTGATTTGGTTACGAAAAAAGGTCTAGCTAGAAATAGCTAAACCTTATTTTTTATGGTTTGATGACCTCAGCTCCACCCATGTATGGACGAAGTGCTTCTGGGATGGTCACGGAACCATCTTCATTTTGGTAGTTTTCAAGAATAGCAGCCACTGTACGTCCAACTGCAAGTCCAGAACCGTTCAAGGTATGGAGCAATTTCACCTTGCCATCTGCTTCATCACGGTAACGGATTTGGGCACGACGGGCTTGGAAATCTTCTGTGTTTGAACAGCTTGAGATTTCACGGTAGGTATTTTGGGCTGGAATCCACACTTCCAAGTCGTAAGTCTTCGCAGATGAGAAGCCCATATCTCCAGTAGAGAGCGCAAGGACACGGTATGGAAGGTTAAGTTTTTGAAGAATGTTTTCAGCGTTGGTTGTCATTTTTTCCAATTCTTCGTAAGATTCTTCTGGTTTGGCAAATTTAACCATTTCAACCTTATGGAATTGGTGCAAACGAATCAAGCCACGAGTATCACGACCAGCTGAACCAGCCTCAGAACGGAATGATGGGCTCATAGCAGTGAAATAGATTGGCAGGTCTTTACCGTCAAGGATTTCATCACGGTAGTAGTTTGTCAGAGGAACTTCAGCTGTAGGAATAAGGACGTAATTGCTGTCGCTGAGTTCAAAAGTATCTTCCTTGAATTTTGGATATTGACCAGTCCCAAACATAGAATCGTGGTTAACCATGTAAGGCGTGATGACTTCAGTATAACCTTCTTTGCCATGCTCGTCCAACATAAAGTTGTAGATAGCACGTTCCAAACGAGCACCGAGGCCTTTATAGAAGAGGAAGCGAGCGCCTGTTACCTTGCCACCGCGTTCCCAGTCGAGGATACCAAGGTCTTCACCAAGATCCCAGTGAGCTTTTGGCTCGAAATCGAACTCGCGTGGAGTGCCCCAACGACGAACTTCCACATTGTCATCTTCGTCAGCCCCAATAGGAACGCTGTCAGCAGGGATGTTTGGAAGAGTAGTAGTAAATTCTGTCAATTTAGCATCGATTTCTGCCAATTCAGCATCCAAAGCTTTAACCTCAGCAGATAGAGTTTGCATGGCAGCAATCTTGTCATCTGCATTTTCCTTGTTGCGTTTGGCTTGGGCAATCTCAGCAGAAACTGTGTTGCGTTCAGCCTTGAGAGTTTCAACCTTGACCAAGATGTCACGACGTTTAGCATCGATTTCTTTCATCTCGTTTAAGACAGCAGCATCTACACCACGTGTAGCCAATTTTTCTGCGACAGCATCAAAGTCTGTACGAATACGTTTGATATCTAACATAAGAACTCCTTTATGAAAAAAGCACACCTGACAAAGCGTTGGAGTGGCAGGGCCACGGTTCCATCCAACTTCACAGGTGTGCACTTGATTGTGCATGTAATTGTTATTAACGGTAGAATTTCACCTATCCCTCCTATCTGCTCGCAGCATCCGCAGACTTTCTGAAAGAAGAAGATAACCTACTTATCCGTTGCTATAATTATACTAAAGTTTCTACTTTTTTGCAAATAGATTTTTAAATTTTTGACCAATTGTCTGAATCAGGGTCGGAAGTTTGATGACCTTGTCATTACCCAGTTTTTCACGAGCAATTTTGAGAATGGCACCTGAGTCTTTTGAAGCAAAGAGGAATTTTCCTTTGTCTGTAAAGACTTCGAAGTGGCGACTGATTTTCCGCCCAGTGACATTGGCTCCAATTTGGTTGATATGGCTCCAAGGAATCTGGATAAATTGTTCAACATTGACATCGGGGTAAAATTCCAAAGCCTGATCTCCGACAAGGAATTTCCCAACTTTCCCAGCGATAGAGAGGTAGGAAGTGCCTGTCGTACTGAGGAGTACTGTTTTGTTAAGTGATTGAGCCATGCTTAGTCTTCCTTACTTTCTCCAAAAAAGGCATTGTAGAGGGCTTTGATTGCTGCTTTCTCTTGGTCTTTATTGACAACAAACATAATAGAAACTTCACTAGAACCTTGAGACATCATCTGGATGTTGATTTTGTTTTCAGATAGAGCGCGTGTCGCAGTAGCAGTCACTCCGATATGGCTCTTCATTTTTTCACCAACAATCATAATGATAGAAAGGTCGTGTTCGATTTCTGCATGATCTACTTTAGCCTTTTGAACCAACTGACGCAGGATTTCTTCTTCCTTGATAGGAGTTAGTTCGCGAGAACGGAGGATGATTGAAAGATCGTCGATACCGGTTGGCATATGTTCCCAACCGATGTTAAGATCTTCAAGGATTTGCAGAACCTTGCGTCCAAATCCAACCTCACGGTTCATAAGGTATTTCGACATGTTGATGCTGACAAAGCCTGAGTCACCAGCAATTCCCACAACTGGAAATTCATCACTACTGTGTTTTAGAACGATACGAGTACCTGGGTGGTCAGGGTTATTGGTATTCTTGATAACCAGAGGGATTTTTCCACGGTAGGCAGGAAGAAGAGCTTCGTCATGAAGAACTGAGAATCCTGCATAGGCCAACTCACGCATTTCACGGTAGGTCAACTCAGGGATCGAGTGTGGTTGGTGGATAATACCAGGGTGGGCTGCAAAGATACCATCAACGTCCGTAAAGTTTTCATAGAGGTCGGCTTTTACACCTGCAGCAATGATAGAACCTGTAATATCAGAACCTCCACGTGAGAAAGTACAGATTTGATTTTCCTTGGTAACTCCAAAGAAACCAGGAATGACAAGAACTTCATTTGCATTTGTCAATTCTTCAATCTTGTCATAACTTGATGGAATGATGCGAGCGTGACCAGGTTCACTTGTGACCACAATCCCAGCTTCTCTAGGGTGCATATAGCGTGCATCGATACCATTTTGGTTAAAGTAGGCAGCAATCAATTTGGCATTGTTATTTTCACCGGCTGCTAGGAAAGTATCGTAGAGAAATTCATTTTCATCAATAGGAAGAGTGGCCAAGGCACGAATACTTTTTGAAATTTTTTCTAGCACAGCTGGTTTAAGACCTAGTTCACTAACCATAGCAGCATAGCGGTCGATAATCCAGTTTTGGCTCTTGCTAATATCGTTACCAGCAACATAATCGCGGTAGTATTTAATCAAGGCATCCGTAACCTTAGTATCTTCAGCATTGCGTTTTCCTGGTGCAGAAACAACTACAAAACGACGCTCTGGATCGCTTTTAACGATGTTTAAAACTTTTTCTAATTGACCAGCAGAGGCAAGAGAGCTACCTCCAAATTTAACAACTTTCATAAGAACTCCTAAAGTAAGTATTTTTTATACGATTATAGCAGAAAAATGAATATATGCCAATATGACAGCTTTTTTTAATACTCTATATTTTGTTTTAAGAACTTTTTAGGAACTTTTTAACTTTTCAAGAGCCATTTCAAACACTGCAGCGGTCTTTTTTTGGTTCGTTTCAGATAGGTGGCTGTATATATCCATGGTCATGGAGATTTTTGAATGACCTAACCTAGTTTGAATATCTTTATAACCTAGTCCAGCGTTTAACAAGATACTAGCGTGGGTATGGCGGAATGCGTGAAAACCTAGGCTTGGGCAGTCAGCTTTTTTCAAGTGCTCTTTTAAGCGGTATTGCAGGCGGTTAGTTTTTTTGTATTCGTCAAAACTATTAGGGAATACTTTTTGGTAGCTGATACCAATAGTCCGCCCGTTTTCTGCTTGTCTTGCTTTGTAAAGTCTAAGCATGAGTAGAGTTTTTTTGTCAAGGTCAAGCGTTCGGATGGCGCTTTTACTTTTGGGGCTGTTTAGCGTTCCTAAAAGGTTTAGAGTCTTTGTTACTGAGATAGTCCCGTCTTGTAAGTCAATATCTGACCATTTGAGGGCTAGACATTCCCCAATCCGTAAACCAGTGGCGAGTAGAGTTTTATATAGCACGGTATCGTAAAAATTTTTATAGGTATTGTCCAAACCGTCCAGGTAATCGAGGAATTTTTTTAAATCCGTATCGTTTAGATACTTGATTTTTGTTGGTGTATTTTTGGCTTTGCGTGGTACGATGGTATCCCTTGCAGGATTTGAGGGCAGGGCTTGAAGGACTACACCATACTGTAAAATACGTTTATTGGTTGAATGTAGTAAGCTATAATTTTTGTAGCCGTAACCGCTGTTATATGCTTGCGCCCAATCGTTGACAACTTTCTGAATAATTGGGGGTGTGAGTTTGTCCAGCTTGTAAGATCCAAAGGCTGGCAAAAGATAATTTTTCAGCATACCTTTATAGACTACCATTGTGTTAGGCTTTACGGTGTGACGGTAACTGTCCCACCAGCTTTCAACCAGTTCTCCATAGGTCAATAGAGTGGCAGCCTTGTATACTGTAGACCCTCCTTTTTCAAAGTCTATTTGAGCCTGTAGTGCTTTGGCTTTGAGTTCTCTCTTGGTTCGCCCTGATATAGTTGTCTTGACTTTCTTACCCGTTACGGTATCGATGCCAAGATAGACGCTGGAGCGATAAACTGTAGATCCGTCTTTTTTTGTGTGTTGTGTAATTTTCATGGTTTTAACTCCTTTTTCATCAGCAGGCAAGCAATTAGAAAAGGTTTTGAGTTTATACCATGCGAGGAGCTACGAGAATGCCCCTATTTTCGATTTTAAGTAGTCAGACGGCAAGTTGTACCAGAATAGAAAACAAGGCGGATATGGGGCTTATATGGGCTTGTTTAATGAACGAGTTTATTTGATTGTTGCCAATTAGGAGGGAAGCCTAGTTCGTTTAAAAAGAAATCAATAGAGAGTGTATGTAAATGTTTAGAGAAGTCTTTAAATCGTGATAGGAGCGTATTATGTAGTTTAGCATACTCATTAGCGCTTAGGAAACATTGTAACGCAATCATGGTATGGTAAGGACTACTTTTTGCGTCTGTATTCTTTATATTGTGCTTGTCGTGTAAATCAGGATAGTATTTCAAGCTATTTCTACACTTGAAACCATATAAGCGGTTATCGTGAGCGCAAACATTTCTAGTTTCTGCTAGGTTTTCAACAAAGGAAATCAGCATATCCCTAGTAAAAGTTTTCTTAATAGTGCAGTGTTCACTAATAAAACTGTAAGACTTCTTTGCAATTCTATCTTGTAGGGAAAGTGGCAAACTCTTTAAAATTGCGAGTATATCTCCAAAAGTCAAGTAATCCACGATTACCCAGAAAGGGACGTCGCTATGTTTATTGAAATAGTGTTGTATGCTATTGCTTTTTCGGCTTGATTTATGTTTATCAATGATTTTTACGATTTGACGAATCACAAAAGGGACAGTCCTCTTGTTTTTCTTGTAGTCGTGGTTTTGGTAATCTAAGTAAAAATAAGGAGTAGTAGGGTAAGTCTCGGAAAAAACATAAGCTAATATAGATTTTATGTGTTTCTCAGCTTCTAAGATAGCTTTTAGGAAGGTGTATTTGATTTCCTTATCATAGAAATATGTATAAGTAATTTCCGAGAAATTAGCACCTTGTATATAATTGTTGTGTGGATCAGTAAAATATTTACTGTAACCATTGATAATACTGTAGTAGTTATTTGTTAGTAGGTACTTTTTTGTTTTGGAATAGTCAGATATTACAAGCCCCCGTTTATGTAATAACTCTATTTGTTCTTGTATAGTCTTGAATGGTTTGGACAAAAAAAGGCACCTCCTAAATACATAGAAGGCGCTTTTTTCGCTATCCCGTTTCACTGAGAATTATCGGGCGCTATTCTCTTAAGTACCTTCATTGTATGATAATTTTAAATGTTAGTCAACACTTTTGTTCAAAATAATTGATTTTTCTTTACTTCGTTTTGTTGGGTAAAATCGGCTTTCTATTCTTCAATTTCCCCTGTTTTTGCACAATAGACCTTAGAAATAGGGGTGCTATTGGCGAATATGGGGGAGCTTTATAGAATTTTTTCAAATACCATTGTGGCTTGAATACGGTCACCACCGCCTAGTCCTTTGCTTCCACCATTGGCGGTTGTGATGGTATGCAGGCGGTAGCCTTTTGCTACTTGGGTGTTAATGACGTTTTCTAATTCTGTCAAGTTTCCTGATCCAGTACCGAAAAATTTTTCTTTCAAAGTTACCTGAAGGACAACGTAGTGTAGTCCATTTACTCCTTTTCGTCGTTTCTTTCAGATAGTTTTTTTACTAAATCAAAAGCTATTTTTTTATCATAATCATTTAAAGAAATATAGTTGATTAAAATATCTGCAAAATTTGTACCAATTTCAGCATCATTTATTATTAACTTTTCTATAGTCAGCATGTAGCTTTGATTAAAATTCACTAAGCCTTTGCCGAAATTCTCGTATTTTTTAGGATTATTTATATGTTTTTCAATGTTCTCATATGCTGATTGAACCTTTTTTAGTAAATCATAATTAGGTTTAATGTTATTTAATTCATTCATATCAAGATTTTTAAAAAAATCTTGTAATTTAGTAGTCATTTCTTCGGGAGATATTTTATCATGGCCTAAAAGAGTTGCGACACTTACCCCAAAGAAGTCAGCAAGTTGCTGGGCTTTTTCTGGTTTAATTTGACGTTCACCTTTTTCCCAATAAATGTAAGTTCTTTTTGTAACTCCTATTTCATCAGCTATTTCTTGCTGGGTCATTCCTACTTTACCGTTAAATTCTTTATTTAACCTCAATTTTTTTAACTTATTATCCATATCAAACAAATACCTTTCAAGAGTATTTTACCACGTTTATTTGCAATGTTGCAAAATAATTTCAACATTTTATAAAAAAAGTATTGACATTGAATAAAAAGTTCAATATAATGTTTTTGTTAACAATAGGTTGAACAAAAAGTACACCATAAAAAATGTTTTTCAATCTAATGTGGTGAAATTTCTAAAAAGTGAGGTAAAAAATGAAAAATAACATGAGATTGTTATTAGCAAAGCAACGTAAGAAAACTGCTGATGTTGCAGAAGCTACAGGAATTTCAAAAAGCACTTTGACGGCTTTGTACTATGAACGTGCAAAGAATCCAAGTCTTGATACATTGAAAAAAGTATCTAGTTACTTGGGTGTTACGCTGGATGAATTTTTAGATACGAAAGATTAGAAAGGAGCGAACTAATCGCAATACTACTCTACATTTACAGATTTCTCATGTGGTGCTTTACCATTGGAGATTGATAAACGGATCTAGCTAAATATTTGCTTGCTACCTATAGCAGTATCAAGGGTTTGTAGGGGTTCATATTCTCCGATTTTACCCTACTTTAATGCTTTACCTTGGTACTGTTTTAGGTGGCAAGCACTGACAAAAGAAGAAAGGAGTGAACCAATGGAACTGGTTTACATGGACGGCAAGAAAGAGCCGTATACTACGAGCGAAATCATCGCTGAATGTGCTGAAGTTACTCATCACACAATACAAGAACTTTTGAGAAAGCATAAAGCTGATTTTGAAAACTATGGAATTATCGCATTTGAAATGCGTAAATTAGACGGACGAGGGAGACCGATGAAAATCTATCGCTTGAACGAGCAACAGGCTACCTTGCTGATCACTTATCTAAAGAATACCGAACCTGTACGGCAATTCAAAATGAACCTAGTCAAAGCCTTTTTTGAAATGCGTGATGAACTTTCTAAACGCTATCTTCAAAGAGAACTGGAAAAGCCAAAGCGTAAAAGTTTAACTGAAGCTATTCAAACATGGGAGAAAGCACCTAAGCATGCCTATAGTACCCTTACAAACTTACTACTAAAGGGAGTGACAGGGAAGAATAAAGCGCAACTCATGAAGGAGCGAGAAAGTAAGAACGGCATTGATGGTTTGACAAGTGCAGAACTGACAAACTACCAACGTTTGGAAGATATGGCAATAGCTATGATTAACTTGAATAGGGGATATTCAGAAATTAAGGAATTAATTTTTAAAGCATAGGAATATAGAAAATGGAAAATGAATTTAAGACAGTTACAAATGCCAAGGGTTTAGAAATTCCCAAGTATCCCAAGGATTTTAAAAAGCTAGTTGAGAAAGACAGACAACTAGCCGAATATCTTTGTATGAACTATGAGGACTTAGAAAGTGAAGACCTGGGCGCATTTCTTGAAACGGTGGAGCAGGGATTCAGCTGGATTCTGGATCTTATCGAAAGTAAAGACTTGCTTTATAAACCAAAGTCAGGTAGTAATCATGCAAAAAGAAAATAAAAAAATCACTTGCTCAAATTTTGACCGAGGAGAGCAAGCGACAAGATTAAGGATATAGAAATTTTTTCTATGCTCCGATTATAGCAGAAAACAGCTATTTTATCAAATACAAACGAAAAACCGAAGAGCAGGCAAGCAATTAGAAAAGGTTTTGAAATCAAGCGCTGACAGGGTGATTCTAAGGCCTTGTTTAGCTGAAAGATGGGTAATTACTCACGAAACACCGCTACAAGCGTTCGCCAACTTGGGGCAATCGCCCAGCGTTTGGAGTGGGTGGAAACCTGTATAAGAAAAGGCAAAAGAAAAGGAAATAATATGACAGTAAATACAAATGATGTTCTAGTAGATTATGAGGGGCTTTGTTGTCAGTTAACTGATACTCTACTAGTCTTAGAAATGGCTAGTATGGAAGACAGTAAACAATCATCAGCTTTACTAAATACAGTAATCCAAGCTATGAACCAACTCATTTCAGAACATACTCAACAGGCTAATGACTATAGAAAGGGGATAAAACATGAATGAGTTAGATTTAACCAACATACAGGCGGTTATCTTTATTGTGGTAGCTATTGGTTTACTAATCTATCTAAACCACCTAGACCGCGAAAAAAGCGCCAAAATAGAGCGAGAAAACCAACAGACGATAGAAACACCTAACGAGAGTTTAACCCCCGATTATGGGCGTTATATTCAGCTTGCAGGGGTTAAGCCATGGGGGTACTAAGATGTTTGAAAAAATGATTGAAGATTTAAAGTCTAAGATTTTGGAAGCAGTGGAACGGTATTTAAAAAGTCATGAGAAAGTACCTCAAAAAAGATTAGATTTAATCAGCAAGGTGGAATTAAAGGAAGAACTGGGCATAGGAGATAAAACCTTGACGAAATGGGAAGGTGCAGGACTACCGCAGTATATACCGCCTATTGAAGATACTAGAAAAGCGTATTATAAAATCTCAGATGTTTTAAAGTTTTTGGGGGTAGATGATGGCAAAGACTAAAATATATTTTTGGTTAAAAGTTGATAAGAAGTTTTTTGATAATCTTTTTATTAAACGACTTAAAAATATGCCTGGTGGCTACACTATGACAGTGATTTATATCCGTCTTATGTTGGAAAGTTTAGAAGATGATTGTATTTTGTACTATGAGGGGTATTTTGATAATTTGATACAGGAGCTAGCTTTAAAATTGGATGTGTCCGAGGATGATATAAATATGACAGTTGCATATTTTACAAAATGCGGACTGATTCAGATAGACGATGATGGACATGCTACATTATCACAAGCAAAAGCCATGGTTGAGAGTGAAACAAACTGGGCAAAATACAAGCGAGAACAAAGAAAAAACAGTCAAGATTTACCAAAATTGGATAATGTCCAAAATAAAAAGACTATTTCCAACTCACGTCCAACAGAGATAGAGAAAGAGAATAGAGTTAATAGTAAGAGTAATAATTTATATTTAGATAATATATTGTCGGGAAATCCCGACTACAATTTTCCTACTTGGCTTGAAGAAACAGCTATAAAAGATTTAGAGAAAACAAAATATAAAGAACTTTGGATTCCTATTGTTTATCTGAATCAAGTAGCTAATAAGAGGTATAAGTTTGTTGATAAGACAAAAAGGCTTTTATTAGCACGATTCAAAGAAGGCTATACACTTGAAGATTTTAAACAGGTAATAGATATTAAAACGGCAGAATGGAAGGATAGTCCTGAATTTTCTAAATATCTGAGACCTGAAACACTTTTCGGATCTAAGTTTGACGGTTATTTGAATCAAAAGCCTAAAACCATAAAAGGGAAGTCAGAAGATAACTTCCCAGATCTACCATTTTAGGAGTTGCAAGGATGAAGGAACAATTTAAAGAGTTCAATAACAGAAAAATATCGGATAAAGTTTGTGATATTCATCAGGTAAATTACTGGGAAATTTCTATACCTGTAGTAGGGAGTTCAGAAAGAAAAATACAATCATTTTGCCCGGAGTGTGTGAAGGGGGATATTAAACAAAAAGAGAAAGACCTATTACAGCGGTTTGATGATAGACAAACATATTTTAAAACTTATGATGTATTAATGCGTGATAGTACAATTCCTAAAGAGTTAAAGGGAGCGACATTTGATAATTTCTTTGTTAAGACTACAGAGGAAGGTCAGATGTTAGAGTTTGTAAAGGGTCAAGCCCAGAAATACCTTGCAGGTATGACGGGAAATACTTTAATCAGCGGTAGCACAGGAATAGGAAAAAGTCATTTATCGCTTGCCCTGGCCAAAGAAATCAATGAGAGTTTCAGAGAGAAGAACGATCCTAAGAGTGTTTTATTTGTTAGCTTAACCGAGATTATCAAGCAGATAAAAGAAGGCTGGACTTATGGAAGAAATGCAAACTTAACAGAATATGAGGCGGTTAAAAAGCTTGTTGATGTTGATTTTCTAATTATCGATGACCTGGGGGCAAAAAATGGGACGGTAACACCTAAGAGCGATTGGGAACAGGATTTCTTGTTTGATATTATCAATAATCGAGAAACTACGATTTTCAACACGAACCTAGATAGTAGTGAACTGCGGACTGTTTATAATGCTAGAAACTCAAGTAGAATTTTGAAAGGTTTAGAGGGGAACACTTTTAAGGCTTTCACAATCAAAGATAAGCGATATACGATTAATACAGTGAGAGGAGAGAAAGGTTAATAGATATGGATGAAATGAAATTTTCAACAGAAAAAGGCTTTATTGTCTACGAAAAATGTGGTATAATAGAGATAGAAAAAGTTCCAAGATTTGGAGAGATAACTTTAGTCTACTCAGATGGGAAATTTACTCATCTAGTCAAAAAAGAAACTAAAAAATAAGTCTATTGAGAACAACTCAGGGGCATACCGTAAGCATATGATGCTAGTGGTATGCCCTTTTTTGCTTGAGAAGAAAGGAGGTGAAGAAGATGACGGTAGATACTTCATTAGGGTATGTGGTAGCTAGTAAGTTTTCTATTGATCCGGAAAAAAGACAGAAAATATTTTCAAAATGTAAAAATGAAGATAGCAGTTTAGAAAGTGGGAACCATGAAATACTAGAAAAATATGCTGACGAAAACACAAAATCAACAGTTAGAAAAAATGATTTTAAAAGCTCGTAGAGTTCTAAAAGAAAAGCTAAGAGCTAAGAACTTTAGAAAAAATTATAAACAACGAGGAGCAATAAAGAGATAAAGGAGGGTAAAATGAGTTTAACGAGTGATTTAGCAAATGAAATTGCTAAAACTTTGGAAGCTTATTCTGAAGAAGTTGAAGAACAGATAGATTTAATTGCTGAAGAGGTTACAAATGAAGCAGTGAATGAATTGAAACAAACAAGTCCTAAAAGATATGGGAAATATGCGAAAAATTGGCGCTTTAAGAAAAATTCTAAAGGTTCTTTTGTAATCTATAATGCAGATCCAACATATAGATTAACTCATTTATTAGAACATGGACATGTATTAAGAAATGGGGGACGCAGCAAAGCAATTCCTCACATAAAACCAGTAGAGGAAAAAATAAAAGAGAAATTTGAACAAAAAATAAAAAAAATAGGCAGATAATCTAAAAAATAAGATAAAGGAGTATAAAATGGCTAAAAAATTTAGTTTGGTAGAAAAGTATGTAAGAAGTAGAGGAATGAGTATCGATGATAAAAATTCAAAAACAGGTTTAATATTATCACAAGATATAACAAGTATCTATGACGTTCCTGAAGAAGGAAAAGAACTAGTGGATCTTGTTAATGTGATTGAGTATACGGGTACTGGTGGAACATATGAAACTGTAGGTTTTGACGATGAACATCTATCAGAACTTGAATCGGAAGAGTTTAGAGAAAGTGAAATTGTAGAACTTAGAAAAAAACAGATTAGAACTAAGTTCGAACACAAGACATTTTCAGGCCGTATCCCCTTATCGTCTGAACAAGTTGATGATGGAGAATATAATATATTAGACTTCTTAAGTAACAAAATTACCCGTCTTTGTCGTAAAACACGTAATATTGAAATTGGAAAAATTCTAAAAGAAGCACCTGAAAAAAATGTTTCTAATTTTGACGAATTGAAAGACACCATAAACGATTTGAATCCTGAACGTCATAATACTCTTGTATTAAGTCAGTCGCTATTTAAGTTTTTAGATAAAGAGAAATCTAGTGATGGAAATTATATTTTAAAAATTAACAAGAAAGAACGATACTCAGAAAACTTATACGTTGATGATGTTATTGTTGTGTCTGATGAAGTACTAGGAGTAAAAGGCGATAAAGTTGCTTTCGTTGGGGATTTGTACAATTTCGCTACTTTATTTGAAAGAAATAAAAATAGCTTACGTTGGGTAAGTGAATCCGTTATTTATGGAATGAGTTTAATGCTTTATACTCGTTTCGTTGTGAAGAAAATTGAAACGGATTGCGCTTTCTTTATAAAATGGAATTAGGAGATAGGGGATGGATATTAGAGAAGTATTATCAATATTAGAAAATCTTGATGATAAAAAAGATAAGATTGCAAAAGCAAGAACAAAGTTGGAAGAAAAAAGAAAAACAATTACTGGAGAGAAGAAGGTTTTATTTGATAATATTGATTCTTTTTTTGAGGATAATGCTACTTCCTTAGAACAAATTGCTAAAATGAGTGAATCAATCAATCTTTTAGAGAAAGAGTATGATACTTATTTCTGGGAGGCAAAGGCAGCGATATTTGAATATATCTTTAAAGAGACTAAGCGAAGAGCTGAAGAAAAGAAAATCTATAAACGTTACCAGAAGAAACTTAGTATAATTTTAGATGCCTACGATGAAATTCAAGCACTAAAGAAAGATGTAGAAGAAATACATAAAGGCGTAGTTGGAGAAATAACTCAGGAGCATTCTCTTGAAGTATATCGGACAGAAGTAAATCCAACAAGCATCCTTCCGTTCTTAAATCCTGATGTCAGTGGGCATATGAATTTTTCTAAGGAATATCGTAAGATTAAAGAGTATTTAGGTAAAGAGTAGTTCATTAGAAACAAGGCTGATTTGAATATCAAGAAATTGATAGCTATATCAAAAATGGCCTTGTTTTTAATTTTAGTAAATTAGTTTCACAAAATGAAGAAAGCATAAACTAAAATAGAGTATAGGCTTGGAAGCCATGTATATCAGTAAGTTATAGAATGGGGTGAGTTTCACAGAATGTAAGATAAGAGAAACTGGGGAATAAATTAGAGGGATACTTCTTTAAATTGTCATATTGAATAGTTGTCAAACTTAAAACAATGATACCTGGTAAGTGGAGTGTTGGAAGGCTTTTAGCGCTTTTTGTCAGTTTGACAGAATTTACAATTTGACAAATTGAAAGATAAAAAATTTTTTAAATTTAAGTGGAGGTACTTGCCTATGTACGAGTTGAGTAACAGAGACCTGGACGGGATAGATATTGAGTTAGGACGATATAGAACGCTTGCTAATAAAATTTATTTGAGAAGACAGGAACTGATACATAATAAGAAACATAGCACTGAAGATTATACTGGTGGGAAAGGCAAGACAGTATCTAGTCCTACTGAAACGACAATCATTAGAATTGAAGAAGACCAAACACTAAGATATTTAGAAGGCTTCAAACTAGTTGTAGATACCTTGATGGAAAACTTAATTGAAAGTGATCTAGTAATTTTTAAAATGAGATATTTAGAAGCTGGTGCGACTTGGGAAGACGTGGCAGAGAAACTAAATAAAACTACTCGTTATATAAATAGTCGAAGAAAAGCAATCGCTAAAAGATTTATAGAACTGAAAGGATATTGACACTCCCCCCACGTTGAAAAAAATTTTTTGAAGCCTCTGGGAACCGGTGAAGGGAACTTTTTCCAAGTCGGAGACCTCCAGACAAAAAGGGGGTAAAAACTGGCCAATTTACCAGAAAAATGATTAGTTTTGAAAAATGAAGAAATTTAGGGGAAGAAATTAAGCTCCTACCCTTTCTTTTGCTTTGTTTAAAACACCACGGACAAACTACAAGCCCTTAGAAACGAATCTTGGGGCTTTTGTGAGGTTATAAAAAACAAGTGTAAAAAATACGTGTTATGCATTGACAAATGTTTCAAACAAGTGTATAATATAATTAAAGATACGGAAAGGAGAAACCGATGACCGAAAGAGAACTAAAAAAACTTGCTAAGAAAAAAGGTTTTATCAAAACAGCTTTTGGTAAAGGTTCGCATGAAGTTTGGAAACATCCAGACGGAAGAACGGTAACGATACCTAAACCAAAAGAAAACGATTATAGACCTGGAACACTTGGCAAGATTTTGAAAGTATTGGAAGGGGAGTAAAAAACTCCCTCCCCTATATTGGGGCGGTCATTGGTTATTATCAAATTATGAAATACACTTACTTGGCACTATTTGAAGTGGATAAAGAAAACGGCGGTTATACAATCACATTCCCTGATTTTCAAGGAGCAATTAGCGAGGCTGACACCTTAAACGAGGCAATTTATAAGGCCCGTGAGGTGCTAGAAATTTATACAATCATGTTTGAAGATGAAGGCAAAGAGTTTCCAGGACCTTCAAGTTTTAAGGCTTTGGCTAGTCAACTTGGCAGTGATGAGGATATTCTGCAAGCTATCTCAGTAGATACGGAACTAGTTAGAGAGCGCGAACGTTCTAAGATTGTCAATAAGACTGTAACCCTACCTAGTTGGTTGGTTGAAGTTGGTAAAGAAAATAAAATCAATTTCAGTCAGCTACTACAAAAAGCGATCAGAGAAGAATTACAGGTATAACGTCATAAAGTACGTACTTCATGGTATAATATACCTATCAGCAATAAAAAAAGCACGTTTGATCGTGCTAGTTTCTTGCCTGCTGAACTCATTATTTATTGCCCTTTTTGAGGGCTTTTTTTGTGGACTTTTTGAGAATTTTTAAGAACTTTTAATGATATCTATTGAAATGTGATTTTTTAAAAACTCAGTAATATCAAGGGTTTAGGAGCTGTAAATTGGTAAAAAGAAAGTTGCAAAAGGTAATATACGATTATAGCAGAAAGAAAGGCTTTTTTCAATGAAGAAAATAAGATGCTTTATAGGATAAAGCGAGCCTTTCCAATCGGCTGAGACACTTTCAGTCAATTTTTTCTTGCTTTCTGTTCCTAAAAAAGATATACTTTGAAAATAAAATAATTCAATACTCAATGAAAATCAAAGAGCAAACTAGGAAGCTAGCCGTAGTCAGCTCAAAGCACTGCNNAAATACTGTTTTGAGGTTGCAGATGGAAGTTGACGTAGTTTGAAGAGATTTTCGAAGAGTATAAACTGCTTATAAAATAAAAAGGAGTCCAGATGGAACATATTATTTATCAGCTTGAAGAGGATTTGGCAATTATTACTTTAAACCGTCCTGATGTCGCTAATGGTTTCCATATTCCCATGTGTGAGGAGATCTTAGAAGCCTTGACTCTGGCAGAAGAAAATCCAGCTGTGCATTTTATCTTAATCAATGCCAATGGAAAGGTCTTCTCAGTTGGGGGAGATTTGGTAGAGATGAAGCGGGCAGTGGATGAGGATGATATTCCATCATTGACAAAAATCGCAGAGTTGGTCAATACGATTTCTTATAAAATCAAGCAAATAGCCAAACCTGTTTTAATGGAAGTTGACGGTGCTGTTGCAGGTGCCGCAGCGAATATGGCTGTTGCGGCAGATTTCTGTTTGGCGACGGATAAGGCTAAGTTTATCCAAGCCTTTGTTGGTGTTGGTTTGGCTCCAGATGCAGGGGGAATTCATCTCTTGAGCCGCAGTATCGGTGTGACGCGTGCTGCTCAATTAGCTATGACAGGAGAGGCTTTAACGGCAGAAAAAGCCCTAGAATGGGGGTTGGTTTACCGCGTTTCTGAAGCTGAAAAACTTGAAAAGACGAGAGAACAGCTTCTTAAAAAATTAAGACGTGCTTCAAGTAATTCCTATGCTGCCATTAAGAAGTTGGTTTGGGAGAGCCAGTTTAAAGACTGGCAGGGTTACGCTACTTTAGAACTGAACCTACAGAAATCCTTAGCTCAAACAGAGGATTTCAAAGAAGGAGTGCGAGCTCATTCGGAGAGAAGAAGACCTAAATTTACAGGAAAATAAAAAATACTTGCATCATTCTTTGAATTTTGATATAATTCTTTCTGTCAAATGTTTTGATTGTAAAAGTTTTTTGAAGAAGGAGGGATATGAAAAATGGACTACCAACGAATCAATGAATATTTAACATCTATATTTAACAATGTCCTTGTAATTGAGGAAGTGAACTTGAGAGGTAGTCGTTTTAAGGATATCTCCATCAAAGAAATGCATACGATTGATGTCATCGGTAAGGCTCCAGATGTGACTCCAAGTCAAGTGTCAAAAGAGTTGATGGTAACTCTTGGAACTGTTACGACAAGTTTGAACAATTTAGAGCGTAAGGGATACATTGAGCGAGTTCGGTCAGAACAGGATCGTCGTGTGGTGCATCTGCATTTGACAAAGAAGGGGCGCTTGATCCATAGACTGCATAAACGCTTCCACAAGGCCATGGTAGAAAAAATTATTGATGGCATGAGCGAGGAAGAAATTGATGTTATGAGCAAAGGTTTGACTAATCTTTACCAATTTTTGGAGGATTTGAAATAATGGCTTTTGCAAAAATAAGCCAGGTTGCTCATTATGTGCCAGAGCAAGTGGTTACAAATCACGACTTGGCTCAGATTATGGATACCAATGATGAGTGGATTTCAAGTCGAACGGGAATACGACAAAGGCATATTTCAAGAACAGAATCTACCAGTGATTTGGCTACGGAAGTTGCTAAGAAACTGATGGCAAAAGCTGGAATAATAGGAGAGGAACTGGATTTTATCATCCTAGCTACCATTACTCCAGATTCGATGATGCCCTCTACAGCTGCTCGTGTTCAAGCTAATATTGGTGCTAATAAAGCCTTTGCTTTTGACTTAACCGCGGCTTGCAGTGGATTTGTATTTGCTCTTTCAACTGCTGAAAAGTTTATCGCTTCTGGTCGCTTTCAAAAAGGCTTGGTGATTGGTAGTGAAACCCTCTCTAAGGCAGTCGATTGGTCGGATCGATCAACAGCTGTGTTGTTTGGAGATGGTGCTGGTGGTGTCTTGTTAGAAGCTAGCGAGCAAGAGAATTTCTTAGCTGAGAGTCTCAATAGCGATGGAAGTCGCAGTGAGTGTTTAACTTATGGGCATTCAGGTTTGCATTCTCCATTTTCAGATCAAGAAAGTGCAGATTCATTTTTGAAGATGGATGGACGCGCAGTCTTTGATTTTGCCATTCGAGATGTAGCCAAGTCTATCAAGCAGACTATTGAAGAATCTCCTATAGAGGCGACAGACTTGGATTATCTGCTATTGCATCAGGCTAATATCCGTATTTTGGATAAGATGGCTAGAAAAATTGGTGTTGACCGAGACAAACTTCCAGCCAATATGATGGAATATGGCAATACCAGTGCAGCCAGTATCCCGATTTTACTTTCAGAGTGTGTAGAACAAGGCCTCATCCGTTTAGATGGTAGTCAGACTGTTCTGCTATCAGGCTTCGGTGGAGGCTTGACCTGGGGCACGCTCATTCTTACAATTTAGGTAATCATGTGGTGAACACATTGTTATAAAAAACTATTTATTTTAAAGGAGTCCTATCATGGCAGTATTTGAAAAAGTACAAGAAATTATTGTTGAAGAACTTGGAAAAGACGCATCAGAAGTAACACTTGAATCAACTTTTGATGATTTGGACGCTGATTCATTGGACTTGTTCCAAGTAATCTCAGAAATCGAAGATGCTTTTGATATCCAAATCGAAGCAGAAGATGACTTGAAAACAGTTGGTGACTTGGTTGCCTACGTTGAAGAGCAAACAAAATAATACTCAATGAAAATCAAAGAGCAAACTAGGAAGCTAGCCGCAGGCTGTACTTGAGTACGGCAAGGTGACGCTGACGTGGTTTGAATTTGATTTTCGAAGAGTATAAGCAGAATATAGATAGAAGGAGTAGGGAAACCCGCTCCCTCTTGTTTAGGCAATAGTTTGATTGTCAAATTATGACAGTATCGAACTATTACGTAAGCAAGAAACGATGGAGGCACTATGAAAACGCGTATTACAGAATTATTGAACATTGATTATCCTATCTTTCAAGGAGGGATGGCCTGGGTTGCTGATGGTGATTTGGCAGGGGCTGTTTCCAAGGCTGGAGGATTAGGAATTATCGGTGGGGGAAATGCCCCGAAAGAAGTTGTCAAGGCCAATATTGATAAAATCAAATCATTGACGGATAAACCCTTTGGGGTCAACATCATGCTCTTATCTCCCTTTGTGGAAGATATCGTGGATCTCGTTATTGAAGAAGGTGTTAAAGTTGTCACAACAGGAGCAGGAAATCCAAGCAAGTATATGGAACGTTTCCATGAAGCTGGGATAATCGTTATTCCTGTTGTTCCTAGTGTCGCTTTAGCTAAACGCATGGAAAAAATCGGTGCAGACGCTGTTATTGCAGAAGGAATGGAAGCTGGGGGGCATATCGGCAAATTAACAACCATGACCTTGGTGCGACAGGTAGCCACAGCTATATCTATTCCTGTTATTGCTGCAGGAGGAATTGCGGATGGTGAAGGTGCTGCGGCTGGCTTTATGCTAGGTGCAGAGGCTGTACAGGTGGGGACACGGTTTGTAGTTGCAAAAGAGTCGAATGCCCATCCAAACTACAAGGAGAAAATTTTAAAAGCAAGGGATATTGACACTACGATTTCAGCTCAGCACTTTGGTCATGCTGTTCGTGCTATTAAAAATCAGTTGACTAGAGATTTTGAACTGGCTGAAAAAGATGCCTTTAAGCAGGAAGATCCTGATTTAGAAATCTTTGAACAAATGGGAGCAGGTGCCCTAGCCAAAGCAGTTGTTCACGGTGATGTGGATGGTGGCTCTGTCATGGCAGGTCAAATCGCAGGGCTTGTTTCTAAAGAAGAAACAGCTGAAGAAATCCTAAAAGATTTGTATTACGGAGCCGCTAAGAAAATTCAAGAAGAAGCCTCTCGCTGGACAGGAGTTGTAAGAAATGACTAAAACAGCCTTTTTATTTGCTGGTCAAGGTGCCCAGTATCTAGGGATGGGACGGGATTTCTATGATCAGTATCCGATTGTTAAAGAAACGATTGATCGAGCGAGTCAGGTGCTCGGTTATGATTTGCGTTATCTCATCGATACGGAAGAGGACAAACTCAATCAGACCCGCTATACGCAACCAGCCATTCTAGCGACTTCGGTTGCTATCTACCGTTTATTGCAAGAAAAGGGCTATCAGCCTGATATGGTTGCTGGTTTGTCTCTTGGAGAATACTCTGCCTTGGTGGCCAGTGGCGCCTTGGATTTTGAAGATGCGGTAGCCTTAATCGCTAAGCGTGGCGCCTATATGGAAGAAGCGGCTCCTGCTGGCTCTGGCAAGATGGTAGCTGTTCTTAATACGCCAGTAGAGGTCATTGAAGAAGCCTGTCAGCAAGCTTCTGAACTTGGAGTGGTTACCCCAGCCAACTATAACACACCTGCACAAATCGTCATTGCTGGAGAAGTGGTTGCAGTTGATCGAGCGGTTGAACTTTTGCAAGAAGCAGGTGCTAAACGCTTGATTCCTCTTAAGGTGTCAGGTCCCTTTCACACCGCTCTCCTTGAACCTGCTAGCCAGAAACTAGCTGAAACTCTAGCTCAGGTAAGTTTTTCAGATTTTACTTGTCCCCTAGTCGGCAATACAGAAGCTGCTGTGATGCAAAAAGAGGACATTGCTCAGCTCTTGACGCGTCAGGTCAAGGAACCCGTTCGTTTCTATGAAAGTATTGGGGTCATGCAAGAAGCAGGCATAAGCAACTTTATCGAGATTGGACCGGGGAAAGTCTTGTCAGGTTTTGTTAAAAAAATTGATCAAACTGCTCACTTAGCTCATGTGGAAGATCAAGCGAGTTTAGTAGCACTTTTAGAAAAATAGACTAAAATAAGTAGAAGTTTTGAAAGGAAAAAAATGAAACTAGAACATAAAAATATCTTTATTACAGGTTCGAGTCGTGGAATTGGTCTTGCCATCGCCCACAAGTTTGCTCAAGCAGGAGCCAACATTGTCTTAAACAGTCGTGGGGCAATCTCAGAAGAATTGCTCGCTGAGTTTTCAAACTATGGTATCAAGGTGGTTCCCATTTCAGGAGATGTATCAGATTTTGCAGACGCTAAGCGTATGATTGATCAAGCTATTGCAGAACTGGGTTCAGTAGATGTTTTGGTCAACAATGCAGGGATTACCCAAGATACTCTTATGCTCAAGATGACAGAAGCAGATTTTGAAAAAGTGCTCAAGGTCAATCTGACTGGTGCCTTTAATATGACACAATCAGTCTTGAAACCGATGATGAAAGCTAGAGAAGGTGCTATCATTAATATGTCTAGTGTTGTTGGTTTGATGGGGAATATTGGTCAAGCTAACTATGCTGCTTCTAAGGCTGGCTTGATTGGCTTTACCAAGTCTGTGGCACGTGAGGTTGCTAGTCGGAATATACGAGTCAATGTGATTGCTCCAGGAATGATTGAGTCTGATATGACCGCTATCTTATCAGATAAGATTAAGGAAGCTACACTAGCTCAGATTCCGATGAAAGAATTTGGGCAGGCAGAGCAGGTTGCAGATTTGACAGTATTTTTAGCAGGCCAAGATTATCTAACTGGTCAAGTGGTTGCCATTGATGGTGGCTTAAGTATGTAGCGAAAGCTAGAGGTGAAAAGAATGAAACTAAATCGAGTAGTGGTAACAGGTTATGGAGTAACATCTCCAATCGGAAATACACCAGAAGAATTTTGGAATAGTTTAGCAACTGGGAAAATCGGCATTGGTGGCATTACAAAATTTGATCATAGTGACTTTGATGTGCATAATGCGGCAGAAATCCAAGATTTTCCGTTCGATAAATACTTTATAAAAAAAGATACCAACCGTTTTGATAACTATTCTTTATATGCCTTGTATGCAGCCCAAGAGGCTGTAAATCATGCCAATCTTGATGTAGAGGCTCTTAATAGGGATCGTTTTGGTGTTATCGTTGCATCTGGTATTGGTGGAATCAAGGAAATTGAAGATCAGGTACTTCGCCTTCATGAAAAAGGACCCAAACGTGTCAAACCAATGACTCTTCCAAAAGCTTTACCAAATATGGCTTCTGGGAATGTAGCCATGCGTTTTGGTGCAAACGGTGTTTGTAAATCTATCAATACTGCCTGCTCTTCATCAAATGATGCGATTGGGGATGCCTTCCGCTCCATTAAGTTTGGTTTCCAAGATGTGATGTTGGTGGGAGGAACAGAAGCTTCTATCACATCTTTTGCCATCGCTGGTTTCCAAGCCTTAACAGCTCTCTCTACTACAGAGGATCCAACTCGTGCTTCGATCCCATTTGATAAGGATCGCAATGGGTTTGTTATGGGTGAAGGTTCAGGGATGTTGGTTCTAGAAAGCCTTGAACACGCTGAAAAACGTGGAGCTACTATCCTGGCTGAAGTGGTTGGTTACGGAAATACTTGTGATGCCTACCACATGACTTCTCCACATCCAGAAGGTCAGGGAGCTATCAAGGCCATCAAACTAGCCTTGGAAGAAGCTGAGATTTCTCCAGAGCAAGTAGCCTATGTCAATGCTCACGGAACGTCAACTCCTGCCAATGAAAAAGGAGAAAGTGGAGCTATCGTAGCTGTTCTTGGTAAGGAAGTACCTGTATCATCAACCAAGTCTTTTACAGGACATTTGCTGGGGGCTGCGGGTGCAGTAGAAGCTATCGTCACCATCGAAGCTATGCGTCATAACTTTGTACCAATGACAGCTGGGACAAGTGAAGTATCAGATTATATCGAAGCTAATGTCGTTTATGGACAAGGCTTGGAGAAAGAAATTCCATACGCTATTTCAAATACTTTTGGTTTTGGAGGCCACAATGCAGTTCTTGCTTTCAAACGTTGGGAGAATAGATAAGTATGAATTTAAATGATATTAAAGACTTGATGACTCAATTTGACCAGTCAAGTTTGAGAGAATTTTCTTATAAAAATGGGACGGATGAGTTGCAGTTTAGCAAGAATGAAGCGAGACCTGTGCCTGAAGTTGCAACTCAAGTCGCTCCAGCACCCGTTCTAGCAACACCGAGTCCAGTAGCTCCTACATCTGCTCCAGCAGAGACTGTAGCAGAAGAAGTTCCAGCTCCAGCTGAAGCAAGTGTGGCTACTGAGGGAAATCTTGTAGAGAGTCCACTTGTTGGAGTGGTTTACTTGGCTGCTGGACCAGATAAACCTGCCTTCGTTACAGTTGGTGATAGTGTCAAAAAAGGTCAAACATTGGTCATTATCGAAGCCATGAAAGTCATGAATGAAATCCCAGCTCCTAAGGATGGTGTGGTAACGGAAATTCTCGTCTCTAACGAGGAAATGGTTGAGTTTGGTAAAGGATTGGTACGTATCAAATGATCGATATTCAAGGAATCAAAGAAGCCCTTCCCCACCGTTATCCTATGCTTCTAGTGGACCGTGTCTTGGAAGTGAGCGAGGATACCATTGTTGCTATCAAAAATGTGACCATTAACGAGCCTTTCTTTAACGGCCACTTTCCTCAATACCCAGTTATGCCAGGTGTTCTGATTATGGAAGCCTTGGCGCAAACTGCTGGTGTGTTGGAGTTATCAAAACCTGAAAATAAAGGAAAACTGGTCTTTTACGCTGGTATGGACAAGGTTAAGTTCAAGAAGCAAGTTGTACCAGGCGACCAATTGGTTATGACAGCGACTTTTGTAAAACGTCGTGGCACCATAGCTGTGGTTGAAGCAAAGGCTGAAGTGGATGGCAAGCTTGCAGCCAGTGGTACCCTTACTTTTGCAATTGGGAACTAAGGAGGTTCTCCATGTTTCGAAAAATTTTAATTGCCAATCGTGGTGAAATTGCGGTTCGTATTATCCGTGCGGCACGTGAATTGGGGATTGCGACGGTAGCGGTTTATTCAACTGCTGATAAGGAAGCTCTTCATACGCTTTTGGCAGATGAAGCAGTTTGTATTGGTCCTGGCAAGGCAACAGAGTCTTATCTCAATATTAATGCAGTTCTATCAGCTGCAGTCTTGACTGAGGCAGAAGCTATTCACCCTGGTTTTGGATTTCTCAGTGAAAATTCCAAATTTGCGACCATGTGTGAAGAAGTAGGTATCAAGTTTATCGGTCCATCTGGTCATGTTATGGATATGATGGGGGATAAGATCAATGCGCGTGCTCAGATGATTAAAGCAGGTGTGCCTGTTATACCAGGTTCAGATGGAGAAGTGCATAACTCTGAAGAAGCTTTGATTGTTGCTGAAAAAATTGGCTATCCTGTTATGCTCAAGGCTTCAGCAGGTGGAGGTGGTAAAGGGATTCGTAAGGTTGAAAAACCAGATGACCTCGTTTCTGCCTTTGAAACTGCCTCTAGTGAGGCCAAGGCCAATTATGGCAATGGTGCCATGTACATAGAACGGGTTATCTATCCAGCTCGGCACATTGAGGTTCAAATCCTAGGTGATGAGCATGGACATGTGATTCACTTGGGTGAACGGGATTGTTCTCTTCAAAGGAATAACCAAAAGGTTTTGGAAGAAAGTCCCTCGATTGCAATCGGAAAAACGCTGCGTCATGAAATAGGTGCTGCTGCTGTTCGAGCGGCAGAGTTTGTTGGCTATGAGAATGCAGGAACCATTGAATTTCTTCTTGATGAAGCAAGTAGCAATTTCTATTTCATGGAGATGAATACTCGTGTTCAGGTAGAACATCCAGTAACAGAGTTTGTTTCAGGTGTTGATATCGTTAAGGAACAGATTCGCATTGCGGCAGGTCAGCCTTTATCTGTTAAGCAAGAAGATATTGTCCTACGCGGTCATGCCATCGAGTGTCGTATCAATGCAGAAAACCCAGCCTTTAACTTTGCTCCAAGTCCAGGTAAGATTACTAATCTCTATCTGCCAAGTGGTGGAGTTGGCTTGCGCGTGGATTCAGCAGTTTATCCAGGTTATACCATTCCGCCTTATTATGATAGTATGATTGCCAAAATCATAGTACACGGCGAAAATCGTTTTGACGCCTTGATGAAAATGCAACGTGCCCTCTATGAATTAGAAATTGAAGGAGTGCAGACCAATGCAGATTTCCAGCTTGACCTCATTTCAAATCGCAATGTCATTGCTGGGGATTATGATACTTCCTTCTTGATGGAAACCTTCTTACCTAAATATCAAGAAAAAGAATAAAATGACTTTAAGAGTTTAAACCGAAAAGGGGAATCAATGGCTCTATTTAGTAAAAAAGATAAGTATATTCGAATCAATCCCAATCGTTCGGTTAGGGAAAAACCTCAAGCTAAGCCAGAGGTTCCAGATGAATTATTTTCCCAGTGTCCAGGCTGTAAGTATACCATTTATCAGAAGGATCTGGGAAGTGAGCGTATCTGTCCGCACTGTAGCTATACCTTTCGTATTTCTGCCCAAGAACGCTTGGCTTTGATGATTGATATGGGAACCTTCAAGGAATTGTTTACAGGGATTGAAAGCAAGGATCCCTTGCATTTCCCTGGTTATCAAAAGAAACTAGCAACTATGCGTGAAAAAACAGGTCTGGATGAAGCCGTTGTGACAGGAACAGCTCTTATAAAAGGTCAGACTGTGGCTCTTGGGATTATGGATTCTAACTTTATCATGGCTTCTATGGGTACGGTTGTAGGTGAAAAAATCACTCGTTTGTTTGAGTATGCGACTGTCGAAAAATTGCCAGTTGTCCTATTCACAGCCTCTGGTGGAGCCCGTATGCAGGAAGGAATCATGAGTCTCATGCAGATGGCTAAGATCTCTGCGGCGGTTAAACGCCATTCAAATGCTGGTCTCTTTTACCTGACCATTTTGACAGATCCAACGACTGGTGGTGTGACAGCTTCTTTCGCTATGGAAGGCGATATCATTCTGGCTGAACCACAGAGCTTGGTTGGTTTTGCTGGGCGTCGTGTGATTGAAAATACGGTTCGTGAAAGCTTGCCTGAGGATTTCCAAAAGGCAGAATTCCTATTAGAACATGGCTTTGTGGATGCTATTGTCAAAAGAAGAGACTTACCAGATATGATTGCTAGCCTAGTCAGATTGCATGGAGGGAGTCCTAGATGAATATTGCAAAAATAGTCAGAGAAGCGCGTGAGCAGAGTCGCTTGACAACCTTGGACTTTGCGACAGGCATTTTTGATGAATTTATCCAATTACATGGTGACCGTTCTTTTCGTGATGATGGTGCAGTTGTTGGTGGTATTGGTTGGCTTGGAGACCAAGCTGTAACAGTGGTTGGTATCCAAAAAGGCAAGAGTTTGCAAGACAACCTCAAACGGAATTTTGGCCAACCACATCCAGAAGGCTACCGAAAGGCACTGCGGTTGATGAAACAGGCTGAGAAATTTGGCCGTCCAGTTGTGACCTTTATCAATACAGCAGGTGCTTATCCTGGTGTCGGAGCGGAAGAACGTGGACAGGGAGAAGCTATTGCTCGCAATCTCATGGAAATGAGTGATTTGAAAGTTCCTATTATTGCCATCATTATCGGTGAAGGTGGTTCAGGTGGGGCTCTGGCTCTAGCCGTTGCGGACCGTGTTTGGATGCTGGAAAATTCTATCTATGCTATTCTCAGTCCAGAAGGCTTTGCTTCCATTTTATGGAAGGACGGAACTCGTGCCATGGAAGCAGCAGAACTGATGAAAATCACTTCCCATGAACTGTTAGAAATGGACGTGGTGGACAAGGTGATTTCTGAAGCAGGACTTTCTAGTAAAGAACTGATTAAGAGTGTCAAGAAAGAACTTCAAGCTGAGCTGGCTAGACTTTCACAAAAACCGCTAGAAGAGTTGCTGGAAGAACGCTATCAACGATTTAGAAAATACTAATACCTCAGAATACGCAAAAACTAGAACTGGCAGTTAGTTCTAGTTTTTATGTGGTTCTTACTCTGTATCAAGGACGAAGTAAAAGGTGCTTGGAAGACCAAACACCTTTTCGATTATTCATTTTTTTCTGTTACAAACTGGCTGAGCAGTCCGTTGATAAAGCGGGCTGATTTTTGATCTGAAAAATTCTTAGCGAGTTCAATAGCTTCATTGACTGCTACCAGCTGAGGTGTATCAAATGATGTGATTTCAAAGATACCCAAGCGTAGTAAGTTTTTTTCGACCAAAGTCAAACGTTCAACTGTCCAGCCTGACTTGAGGTGCTGGTTGATTTGTGTATCCAACTCGTCTTTTTGTGCTTGAACACCAGAAACCAAATTTAGAAGAAAGGCTGGGATTTGCACATCTGCATCTTCACGGTCATGTGTGTAGGCAAAGCGACAAGCTGTTTCCATATCTGTGTCGAATTCAAGGCTCATAAGAGCTTGAAAAGCGCCTTTACGAAGTTCGCGTCTAGATTCTAATAATGGACTAGTCATTGAGGAAGTCCTCGTTAAATAGATCTTTCAACTCTGGTTTAGGTGTTTTGTCTGGAACAATTCCTGTAACATGGATATTGACAGCAGAAAGTTCCACATCAGCCATATCATGGACAGCATCTTTGACTGCTTTTTGAATAGCAATAGCTACTTTTGGTACTTTCACACCGTACTCAAGATAGAGATAGATGTCAGCAGTTAGCTCTTCATTGTTTTCTTTTAAGTAGACGCCGCGACCAAGAGAGAGTTTTGATAGGGTGTCAGATACGGATTTATTTGAAAATGAGTGGACACCATCAACTTTAGCAGTTGCGATGGCAATGATTTTTTCAAGTACACGTGGAGCGATAACGATTTCGCCAAATTGTTCTTCAATTCCCATAGAATGACCTCTTTCTAGAGATTAGGCACGAGAAACGTAAGTTCCTTCTGCAGTGTTGATGATCAATTTTTGTCCAGCTTCGATGAAGTCTGGAACGTTGACAACAAGTCCAGTTTCCATGGTTGCTGGTTTACCAGAACCTGTAACAGTAGCACCTTTGATAGATGGTTGTGTTTCAGCAACTGTCAATTCAACAGTAGTTGGTACAGTTACACCGATTACTTCAGTTCCGTAGAATTGGATTTTCACATCAGAGTTTTCAAGGATGTAAAGCAACTCATTTTCAACATTTACGACTGGTATTTCGTATTGGTCGTAAGTTTCAGTGTTCATGAAGTAGGCAGTTTCATCCATTTTGTACAAGTATTGAGCTGGAACAGTTTCGATAATAGCTTGTTCGAATTTTTCTTCTGGACGGTAGCTTGTATCAAATGTAGAACCAGTACGGACATCACGCAATTTCATACGCATGATTGTGTTCCCTTTACCTGGTTTGTGGTGGCTAGCTTCCAAAACGCGGATCAATTTTCCGTCTGCAGTTTCAAATGTCATACCAGCTTTCAATTTGCTTGCTTCAATCATGTTTTTACCTCTTTAATAAATATTATTACTCTTCATTTTACCATAAAATCTTCTGGAAATAAAGCCAAAATAGTTATTGGGAGATGGTAGGGGAGAAAAAACCAACCTCAAGGCTGGTTTCTTTTACATATTAATCTTCTTTCAACTTCGCCAATTCCTGTGCAAGTAGTTTAAGGGCAACTTGTGGGTTGGCTTGGCCTTTGGTTGCCTTCATAAGGAATCCTGTGAAGGCCTTATCTGCGTTACGTTTGCCTGACTTGAAATCGGCAACTGCGGCTTCGTTATCCGCAAAGACTTGGTGGATGATTGGAATCAAGATTTCTGGATCTGAGATTTGAACCATGCCAGCTTTTTCAACGTATTCACGCGCTCCACCGCCATTTTTAGCTAGATGGACAAAGACTTTCTTGGCAATCTTAGAAGAGATTGTGCCGTCTTCGATGATGGCAATCATTTCAACCAAGTTTTCTGGTGTCAATTTGATTTGTTCAAGTGTCTTGCCTTCAGCATTCAAGAATTGAGCGACTTCTCCTTGGAGCCAGTTAGAAACTTGTTTAGCATCGCCACCGAGAGCCACAGCTTTTTCAAAGAAATCAGAAGTGACTTTGTTTGCAGTCAACTGGCTAGCATCATAGTCTGACAAGCCAAGGTCAGATACGTAGCGCGCACGGCGTTCTTTTGGAAACTCTGGCAATTCAGTACGCATTTCCTCAATCCACTCGTCAGAGATTTCAAAGAGAGGTAGGTCTGGTTCTGGGAAGTAGCGGTAGTCTGCAGCTCCTTCCTTAACACGCATGAGGATGGTTGCTTTGTTAGCTTCATCGTAACGGCGTGTTTCTTGGCGGATTTGACCACCTGAGCGAAGGATTTCAGCCTGACGTTGGACTTCGTATTCAAGACCTTTGCGGACGTTTGAGAAGGAGTTGAGGTTCTTCAACTCAGTCTTGGTACCGAATTTCTCTTGACCATAAGGACGAAGAGAAATGTTGGCATCCACACGCATAGAACCTTCTTCCATCTTAACGTCAGAAATACCAGCGTACTGGATGACTTCCTTGAGGGCAGTTAGGTAAGCATAGGCTTCTTCTGGTGAACGCATATCGGCTTCAGATACAATCTCGATCAAAGGCACACCTTGGCGGTTGAGGTCAACGTAAGAGTAGCCATCTGTACCGTGAGTGTTTTTACCAGCGTCTTCCTCTAGGTGAGCACGTTCGATACCGATTTTCTTAGTCGTACCGTCTTCTAGTTCCACTTCAATCCAGCCGTTGTAACCGATTGGCTCATCAAACTGAGAAATTTGGTAGGCTTTTGGATTATCAGGGTAGAAGTAGTTCTTGCGGTCAAAGTGCATCTTTTTGTGGATGTCCATATTGAGGGCAAGAGCAGCTTTGATACCGGCATCGACAACACCTTTGTTGAGAACTGGCAGAACTCCTGGGAAGGACCAGTCAATCACGTTAGTGTTGGCATTTTGGTCATTTCCGAAGTGGGCAGAAGTAGGTGAGAAGATTTTTGAATTGGTGTTGAGCTCTACGTGGACTTCAAGTCCAATGACTGTTTCAAAGTTCATTAGTTGTCACCTCCAAAAATCACGGGTTGTTGTTTGTGGTAGTCTGTTGTTGCCTCAAAAGCAGCAGCAGCTTGGTAAATGGTTTCCTCAGAATATTTAGGACCAATCAATTGTAGACCGACAGGTAGACCTTGAGAGAAACCAGCAGGAATCGAAATTCCTGGTAGACCAGCTAAGTTGACTGGGATGGTCAAGAGGTCAGCCAAGTACATGGCAACTGGGTCGTGGTTGAGTGAATCCAAGTCATAGGCAACACTTGGAGCAGTTGGACCCAAAATCAAGTCGTAATCCGCGAAGACTTTTTCGAAATCTTGAATGATAAGGGTACGGACTTGACCAGCTTTCTTGTAGTAAGCATCGTAGTAACCTGATGAAAGACTGAAAGTACCTAGCATGATACGACGTTTCACTTCTTCACCGAAACCTTGGCTACGGCTGTTTACATAGATTTCATCAAGATTTGTCGCATCCTCTGCGCGGTAGCCGTAACGGATACCGTCAAAGCGTTGCAAGTTTGATGAAGCTTCAGATGAAGCAATGATGTAGTAGACGGCAACCCCGTATTTAGAGTGAGGAAGGCTGACTTCTTCAACGATAGCACCAAGTTTCTCAAAGTGCTTAGCAGCATTAAGAATAGTTTCCTTAACCTCTGGGTCAATTCCTTCACCGAGGTATTCCTTAGGCAAAGCGATTTTCATGCCCTTGATGTCTTGACCGATTTTTGAAGTAAAGTCGGCGATTCGGACAGGAGCAGAAGTAGAGTCTTTAGCATCTTCGCTGGCAATAGCGTTGAGCAAGAGAGCATTTTCCTTAACAGTAGGAGCAAAAGGTCCAATCTGGTCTAATGAGCTACCAAAGGCAATGAGCCCGAAACGTGAAACTGTTCCGTAGGTTGGTTTGAGACCAACGATCCCGTTGAAAGCGGCAGGTTGGCGGATAGAACCACCAGTATCAGAACCAAGTGATAAGCGGACTTGTCCTGAAGCTACAGCTGCAGCAGAACCACTTGATGAGCCACCAGGAACCTTGCTGTGGTGCCAAGCATTTTTAGTTGCTCCGTAGTGTGAAGTTTCACCTGAACCACCCATGGCAAATTCGTCCATGTTAGTTTTCCCGACGACAATCATGCCTTTCGCTTTTGCATTGGCAACCGCAGTCGCATCAAAGATTGGCTCATAGTTGTAGAGCATTTTTGAGGCTGCAGTTGTGAGAATACCGTCTGTAGAGATATTATCCTTAACTGCAAGTGGAATTCCTGAAAGGACATTATTCGCGTCAATTCCAGCTTCATCAATAGCTTTAGCTTGAGCAAGGGCTTGCTCTTCAGAGATGGTAACAAAAGCGTTGATAGCTGTCTCGCGAGATTTGATATCTTCAAGCGTAGCTTGTGTCAATTCTGTTGCTGAAATTTCCTTAGAAACAAGGAGATTGTGCAAGTCTTCAATGGTTTTATTGTTGAAAGTCATTAGGCATCTCCTCCATCGTCTAGGATAGCTGGTACCTTGATATAATAGTTATCTTTTTCAGGTACGTTTTTAAACAAGCGATCGCGGTCTGTTCCTTCTTCGGCCACATCAGGTCGGAGTACAGTCTTGCGGTCAGCCATAGTTGTAGTTGGTGCGACACCAGTTGTGTCAACTTCGCCTAGCAACTCAACCATGTCAACAATCTTAGACAAGGTAGTCGCAAAGGCAGCAGTTTCTTCTTCAGAGAATCTTAATTTTGAAAGATTGGCAACGTGTGTTACCTCTTCTTGCGTAATTTTCATCTTGCATCCTTTCGTGAAATGATGATTTTTAGTCTGTTCTATTTTACCATATTTTCCTATAAATAAGGGAGGGATAAGTGAAAAGAAATAGAAATTGAAAAAAATGCTAAAATCCGATATAATGGAGTGTTGAAAGGAATGGTAAAATCCAATGTAAAAATCATTCTTAGCTATCGAAACAAGAAAAATAGAGAATCAAAGAAAGAGAACTTATGAATATTCAAGAAGAAATTAAGAAACGCCGTACCTTTGCCATCATCTCCCACCCTGACGCGGGGAAAACAACCATTACGGAGCAGTTGCTTTACTTTGGGGGTGAGATTCGTGAGGCTGGTACGGTGAAAGGGAAGAAAACAGGGACTTTTGCCAAGTCTGACTGGATGGATATCGAGAAGCAACGTGGGATTTCGGTTACTTCATCTGTTATGCAGTTTGACTACGATGGCAAGCGCGTGAATATCCTCGACACACCAGGGCACGAGGACTTCTCAGAAGATACTTATCGTACCTTGATGGCGGTGGATGCTGCGGTCATGGTCGTGGATTCTGCCAAGGGTATCGAGGCCCAAACCAAGAAATTGTTTGAGGTTGTGAAACACCGTGGCATTCCAGTCTTTACCTTTATGAACAAGCTAGACCGTGACGGACGTGAGCCACTGGACCTCTTGCAAGAATTGGAAGAAGTCTTGGGAATTGCTAGCTACCCTATGAACTGGCCAATCGGGATGGGGAAAGCTTTTGAGGGTTTGTATGATCTCTATAACCAACGCCTGGAGCTCTACAAAGGGGATGAGCGTTTTGCTAGTCTAGAAGATGGGGACAAGCTTTTTGGTAGCAATCCTTTCTACGAGCAAGTCAAAGATGATATTGAACTTTTAAATGAAGCTGGAAATGAGTTTTCAGAGGAAGCTATCCTTGCTGGAGAATTGACACCTGTCTTCTTTGGTTCAGCTTTGACAAACTTTGGTGTGCAGACCTTCCTTGAGACCTTCCTCAAGTTTGCTCCAGAACCACATGGACACAAGAAAACAGATGGCGAAATTGTGGATCCTTACGACAAGGATTTCTCAGGATTTGTCTTTAAAATCCAAGCCAATATGGATCCTCGTCACCGTGACCGTATTGCCTTTGTCCGTATCGTATCGGGTGAATTTGAACGTGGCATGAGTGTCAATCTACCTCGTACTGGTAAAGGGGCTAAACTGTCGAATGTCACTCAGTTTATGGCTGAAAGTCGTGAGAATGTGACCAATGCCGTGGCAGGTGATATTATCGGGGTTTACGATACCGGTACTTATCAGGTTGGGGATACCTTGACAGTTGGGAAAAATAAATTTGAATTTGAACCCCTACCAACCTTTACCCCTGAAATTTTCATGAAAGTTTCTGCTAAGAATGTCATGAAGCAAAAATCCTTCCACAAGGGAATTGAGCAACTGGTGCAAGAGGGTGCCATTCAGCTTTATAAAAATTACCAAACAGGCGAGTACATGCTGGGAGCTGTAGGTCAACTCCAGTTTGAAGTCTTCAAACACCGTATGGAAGGCGAATACAATGCGGAAGTCGTCATGAGTCCAATGGGTAAAAAGACCGTTCGTTGGATCAAGCCTGAGGATTTGGATGAACGGATGTCATCAAGTCGCAATATCTTGGCCAAAGACCGTTTTGACCAACCAGTCTTCCTTTTTGAAAATGACTTTGCCCTCCGTTGGTTTGCGGACAAGTATCCAGACGTAGAGTTGGAAGAAAAGATGTAAATCGTTACAAATGACTAGCAACATAAAGTTGCTGTCATTTGACGGTAACCGCTATGGCGGCTTACCTAAACGCTTCACTAGGAAAAATCCACGAATGGTATCGATTCGTGGACTTTTCCGTCGTAATGGGAAAGAAGCGAACTAGCTAACTGCTTCACTAACTGAGTTTTACAAATGGAATCGATTTGTAAAACTCAGTGTCGTAGTTCAGTAAAGTTACTTGATTGTGTAACAATCTAAGTAACTAACGCCAAGTTTCTATGGAACTTGGCTAGGCGCTCCACTAGTAAAGTTTTACGAATCGATATTATTCGTAAAACTTTACGTCGTAACTGGTAGTGAGCGGTCTAGCTAACTGCCTCACTAACTACGTTTGGCAAATAGAATCGATTGGTCAAACTACGTGTCGTAGTATAACAATCGGCTTACCTAAACGCTTCACTAGGAAAAATCCACGAATAATATTGATTAGTGGATTTTTCCGTTGTAGCAGAAAGTAGGTAGCCTAGCTAACTGCCTTACTAACTACGTTTGGCAAATGAAATCGATTTGTAAAACTCCGTGTCGTAATGTAAAAATTGTAAACCGTAATGGGACTTCATCTAAAATCTCCACTGGTATGGTTTTACGAACGAATAGGCGAAAATAATGGTTACGTAGAAACATATGATGGGAATAAAAAGAAATGAGATAAAGAGTGAAAGAAGAGAAAAAAGCGATTGTCTTAGGTGCAGATAATGCTTATATGGATAAAGTTGAAACAACAATAAAATCTCTTTGTGTTCATCTATTATAATCTTAAGTTTTATGTTTTTAATGATGACCTTCCGCGAGAATGGTTCCAATTGATGGAAAAAAGACTAGAGACTTTGAATAGTGAGATTGTGAATGTTTAGATTGACAGTAGTATTCTGAAAGGTTATCGTCTCCCCTTTGAGGGACTTTCATATGCGGCTTTTTTAGGTATTTTATTCCAAAGTATGTAAGCGAGTCTCGTGTACTGTATTTGGATTTAGATATTGTTGTAAGAAAATCGATAGATGAGCTGTGGGATTTGGACTTGACGGATATACCCTTAGCTGCAGTTAGAGATGATTTTTATACACATAATTTTAATTCTGGTGTTCTGTTAATCAACAATGGTATGTGGAGAGCAGAAAATGTCACGCAAGACCTGATTTAAGACACAAATAAAAAATCTTCCAATTCTCTGTTTCCGTGTCTGAAGGTTTCTTTTCCTTTCTGTTGATAGACTAGTAGCAGACGATTGATTTGTCTTTCAGAAAGATTAAGTTCGACACAGGCTTGTTTCTTTGTTTTCTTTCCTTGGGCAATAGCTGTTATAGTCATTTAGTTT
>NZ_VMMV01000087.1:0-20196 GCF_013277375.1 Streptococcus sp. 3613 | reverse complement strand
TATCTGCAACCTCAAAGCTGTACTTTGAGCAGCTTACGGCTAGTTTGCTCTTTGATTTTCATTGAGTATGAAACTAAATTTCAAACACATAGTCCTTTTATTATACTGCAAGAAGATATAGTT
Source organism: Streptococcus sp. 3613 (assembly GCF_013277375.1). Classification (NCBI taxonomy): domain Bacteria; kingdom Bacillati; phylum Bacillota; class Bacilli; order Lactobacillales; family Streptococcaceae; genus Streptococcus; species Streptococcus sp. 3613. The sequence goes on along the minus strand of NZ_VMMV01000087.1, from coordinate 20,073 downwards.
TTCAATTATAGTTTTTCTCTAACTAGCTATAGTCTATTTTTATATCCTAATGTAGAGAAAACAGCCCTAGGGACTGTTTTTCATTAATAATGCATAAGAACCTTGTAATCGTAGTCACCGATTTTTTCACGGCCGTTCAATTCATCCAATTCAACAAGGAAGGCACAACCTGCTACAATACCACCAAGTTTTTCAATCATCTCGATAGTTGCCTTAACAGTTCCACCTGTTGCCAAGAGGTCATCTACAATAAGAACGCGTTGACCTGGTTTGATTGCATCCGCATGCATAGTCAAGGTATCAACACCGTACTCTTTTTCATAGTCAGCAGAAATGACTTCACGTGGCAATTTACCTGGTTTACGAACAGGTGCAAAACCAATTCCCAACTCAAAGGCAACTGGACAGCCCACAATAAATCCACGAGCCTCAGGCCCTACAACCATGTCAATTTTCTTGTCAGTAGCATACTGAACAATTTCACGAACAGCGTAGCTATAAGCATTTCCATCAGCCATCAAAGGACTAATATCACGGAAGGTGATACCTTCTTTTGGATAATTTTCAATTGTTGCAATGTAATCTTTTAAATTCATATTTTTCTTTCTTTCAAAGTTTTTACTCTCTATTATAGCATATTTTCCAGTAAAGAAGAAAGAGAAAACAATATTTCATCTGCTAGTCACCCTATAAGTCAAATAAGATGACCATTTTTATTCAAAGGGTATCACAAGATAGATGCATAATATGACTTCCCTAACAAAAAGGAGAGAAGCATTTTGTTTCTCTCCCTAGATTAACTGATATCTCTCCACTACAATTGATAAAGAGATATCTTTTCTTGTAGTGCTTTGAATTTTATTTATTTTAATAGACTGTTTTTTCAGTTTCTACATCAAAGAAGTGTGCTTTGTTCAAGTCAAATCCAAGCTCAACTGTTGCACCTGTCTGCAAGTAGTCACGAGCATCAACTTTAGCAACAAATTCGTCTTTACCAACTTGGCAGTAAAGGTGAGATTCTGAACCAAGCAGTTCTGATACAGAGATAGTCGCTTTTACAACACAGTCTGGGAATGTTTCAAGGAAAGCAGGTTCTGCATTCACATCTTCTGGACGGATACCGAAGATCAATTCTTTACCTTCGTAGCCTTTTTCGCGAAGAACTTTCAATGCTCCTTCTGGAACTTTCAAACGGAAACCGTCTGAAATAATTTCGCTTCCAACCAATTTCACGTTGATGAAGTTCATAGCTGGGCTTCCGATGAATCCTGCAACGAATTTGTTAACTGGGTTTTTGTAAACTTCTTGAGGAGTACCGATTTGTTCTACACGTCCGATAGTACCTGTGCCAGCAGGGTTCTTAGTTGCTGACATGATAACGATACGGTCTGCAAGTGTCATCGCTTCTGTTTGGTCGTGAGTCACGTAGATAGTTGTAGCTCCGATACGACGGTGGATTTTCGCAATTTCAGCACGCATTGATACACGAAGTTTGGCATCCAAGTTTGACAAAGGTTCATCCATCAAGAATACTTTTGCATCACGGACGATGGCACGACCCATGGCAACACGTTGACGTTGACCACCTGAAAGGTCAGCTGGTTTACGTTCCAAGAATTCTTTCAATCCAAGAATTTCAGCTGCTTCTTGCACACGTTTGTCGATGTCTTCCTTGCTGTATTTACGCAATTTCAAACCGAAAGCCATGTTATCATAAACAGTCATGTGTGGGTAAAGAGCGTAGTTTTGGAATACCATGGCGATGTCGCGGTCTTTTGGAGCTACATCATTGACAACCACGCCATCGATAGATGCAGTACCTTCTGTGATGTCTTCAAGACCAGCAATCATACGGAGTGTAGTTGATTTACCACATCCTGAAGGACCTACGAAAACGATAAATTCTTTATCTTTGATGTTCAAGTTGAAATCTTCAACTGAATAGTGTTCGCTGTTTGGATATTTTTTGTAAATATTTTTAAGATTTAATTCTACCATGAGGTGAACTCCTTTTGTCTTTTGATAATTACATTATAGATGAAAACGCTTTACATTTCTATGGCAAGGTGACCAAAAAAACAAAAAAGTTCTGTGCAACTTGCACAAAACTTTAGAGAATATCGGAGAATTTGAAAAAGATAATCTTTATTATTCTTCTATACAAAAGCAGAAACAAGGATCAGCTTTCCCATATTTTCGCTGATTCTCCACTACATTTGACTGGATTCTAATTTTTTAGAGAAATACAAAAGAGCTAGCCTAAGCTAACTCTTATCCTATGCGGAGAGAGGGACTTGAACCCTCACGACCTAAAGCGGTCACAGGATCCTTAGTCCTGCGCGTCTGCCAATTCCGCCATCCCCGCGTCGATTACTTTACTAGTATATCAACTTTTGGGATCCTTGTCAACACTTTTTTTCAAAAATTTTCTATTTCATCAACCAAATTGCTCAGAAAGTTCATTTAGATTTTCATCTACTAACTTAGCTCCAAGTGTATTTTTGAAATGACCTAGGGCAAATTGATGATTTTCAGGCCAGATGGAAGCAACAGCTGGTTGAACAATCTCGATGTCATAACCTAGATTATAGGCATCGATAGCTGTATGCAGGACACAGATATCCGTCAAGACTCCTGTTAAGATAACTGTAGAAATTCGACGCTCTCTCAAACGAATATCTAGGTCAGTCCCTGAAAAAGCTGAGTAATGGCGTTTATCCATCCAAAAGACACGACTGTCTGAACCACACTCTTGATAAAAGATCCCCAAATCTCCATATAAATTCCGTCCACTCGTCCCAATCAGATTATGAGGAGGGAATAGTTTACTTTCTGGATGGAAACAATCATTTTTCTCGTGCGCATCAATGGTAAAAAAGACGTAGTCTCCACGTTCAAAAGCTAGTCTAGTCACCTTGCTAATGGCATCCGAAATAGCCTGAGCTGGAGCCCCTGCTGTCAATTTACCACTATCAGCAACAAAATCTTCTGTATAATCAATCGAAATTAAAGCTTTAGTCATTAGTAATCTCTTTTCTTCACTTCTTCAAAAATATCTGAAATCAAGACCTTAAGGTAGGTTCCCTTCATTCCAAGTGAGCGACTTTCAATAATTCCCGCAGATTCAAGTTTACGAAGGGCATTGACAATCACAGAGCGGGTAATTCCGATACGGTCTGCAATCACTGATGCAGTCAACTGCCCTTCATTTCCATTTAATTCCCCTAAAATTGCTGAAACAGCACGGAGTTCGGAGTAAGAAAGGGTATTAACCGCCATGGTGACAGCAGTACGGCGACGGATATTTTTCTCATCTTCTTCACGCTGGAAGTTAAGAAGCTGAATCCCAACAACGGTACTGGCAATCTCAACAAGAATCAAGTCCTCATCTTCGAATTTTTTATCATTGCGCCAAATAATCAAAGAACCAAGGCGAATCCCCGATACATGAATCGGTGCAATAGTCGTCAAGCCATCTGGAAAATCTTCTCTACTCTCAACAGGGAAAATACTCATATCATGCTCAACAGGCAAATTTGCTTCTGTTTCGTAAATCATATTAGCCCCTTGAACGTAGTCATCTGGGAAAATCTTAGTTTGGAAGAATTGCTCTACGCGATCTGTATTTGTTTTATAACGCATAAAATAGCCAAGCAGACGTCCCTTACTATTGATAATGCAGGCATTGCAATGAATAATATCCGCTAACTGACGCGTAATAGCGTTGTAAGGAAGCTCATCCTGCAACTGCTCCTCTGAGCGCTTCAAAATTGATGTAATCTTTCTTGTTTTTTCTAATAAATGTGCCATTTTTCACCTCGAATTTAATCGCTATCATTATAACATAAACAGATTGAATTTTCAATTATTATCTGAAAATTGCTTATTTAATTGCAATTTAGACTAGCTGAAATATTTTAGAAAATTATGTTTTCTTATTGACAACCTAATTTATATTCGATATTATATCATTATAAGAAGGTGGGTTGATAATACCTTTCCATTTCACCTATCCTTTGCTATCACCATCTTCTTTCACCCTTGGTCTCCTTATATAAAAAAGCGATTCATTTTGAACCGCTTTTTCTTATTTATCTCCCTTGTTACGAATAACAAAGCCTGTTTGCTTTTCACTTGAAGTATTGCGTGGTTTTTTATTATCCTTACGGTAACGTCTGTCTTTATCAAAACGATCATTGCCACGACTTCCTTTTTTGAAATCATCCCGACGACCATTACCACGGCGATCACGGTCTCGACGGTCATCCCCACGACGGCCTCCACGACCTCCCTTAGCTTTACCACCGAATCCATTACCTGATGGTTTAAATGGCAGTGGTTTTTCGCGTGCAATCTCCACTTCAGGAAGACTATCTGGATCTTGAACAGTCAGACTCAAGATATACATTGCCAATTCTTCTGGAGTAAATTCGGCAGCTAGCTTACGAGCATCCTTACCAAATTTCTCAAAGTTAGCACGAATGGTTTCATCTGCAAAATCACGTTCGATTTTCTTGAGAGCTACTTGTTTTTTAGCTTGGAAGGCTTCTTCTGCACTTGCAGGTTTGAGACCTTTCATACGTTTCTTAGTCAAGTTTTCAATGATTTGAAGGTAGCCCATTTCATTTGGTGATACGAAAGTAATAGACTGACCTGACTTACCAGCACGACCTGTACGACCGATACGGTGAACATAACTTTCAGGATCTTGTGGAATATCGTAGTTATAGACATGGGTCACACCTGAAATATCCAAGCCACGCGCTGCCACGTCTGTTGCAACCAAAACATCAAGATTACCGTTTTTAAAGTCACGAAGGACACGAAGACGTTTGTTTTGGTCTAGGTCTCCATGAATTCCTTCTGCACGGAAGCCACGGATTTTCAAACCACGAGTCAATTCATCCACACGACGTTTGGTACGACCAAATACGATAGCAAGCTCTGGTTGTTCCACATCCATGAGACGAGTCATAGTATCAAATTTTTCTTGTTCTTTAACTCGGATGTAGTATTGATCAACCAATTCTGTTGTCAATTCCTTAGCCGCAATCTTCACATGCTCAGGTTCTTTCATAAACTGAACACCGATACGTTTGATGGCATCTGGCATAGTTGCTGAGAAAAGCAAAGTTTGACGGCTTTCAGGGACACGGGAGATGATAGCTTCAATGTCCTCAAGAAAGCCCATGTTGAGCATTTCATCCGCTTCGTCAAGGATGAGCGTTTCAATATCTTGTAATTTCAAGGCCTTGCGTTTAATCAAGTCCAAGAGGCGACCTGGAGTTCCCACCACGATATGGGCACCAGATTTAAGAGCCTTAATTTGTTTTTCAATGCTTGATCCACCATATACTGAACGGACTTTGACTCCCTTGCTACGACCAAAGCGGAATAGTTCTTCTTGACTTTGGACAGCGAGTTCACGAGTTGGAGCGATGACCAAGGCTTGGATGGTCGCTTCTTCTGTACGGATTTTTTCAAGGGTTGGCAAGCCAAAGGCTGCGGTTTTTCCTGTACCAGTCTGAGCTTGACCGATAACGTCCTTGCCTTCTAGAGCCAAAGGAATGGTTTGTTCTTGGATCGGACTGGCTTCTACAAAACCAGCTTTTTCAATCTCTGCTAGCAAATCAGCAGACAAGTTTAATTCATTAAATTTCACGTTATTCTTCTTTCTAAAGGTGGTGCGAAGCCACCCTATAGGGCTTAGTGTATACTTTTCTTTTTATGACGTATTTTCATATACTGGATACAAAATCGTGTTGCTTCTTTTCCACAAAAGAAAAGTACTGTTTTCTTTGCAACCTATCTAGTATAACACAAGACAAGAGCAAAAGATAGCCCCATTTCTACAGAAAATCATGTAAACGGTTTTTGACTTTCCTTTTTGATGGAACGACCTAGATAATAAGACAAAGCCAAGGCGATACTATATAAAATGATAAAAACGAACAAGGTTTGTGTGTAAGAATGAGCCATTTTATAAGTCTCTGCTAATAAAATAGGTCCTGCTAAACCAGCCATTGCCCAAGCTGTTAAAATATATCCATGCAGAGCGGCCAATTCCTTGGTTCCAAAAATATCACTGAGATAAGCTGGAATCAAAGAAAAACCAGCTCCATAGCAAGTCATCAAAATAGACATAGCGACTACAAATAAAACGGAATCTGTAAAGAGCCAAAGTGAGAGAGAAAAGAAAAGATTGACAAGCAGTAATATACTAAAGGTTAGAGGGCGACCGATATAGTCAGACAAACTCGCCCAGAGCAAGCGACCAAATCCATTGAAAATCCCTAAAACGCCTACCATTACTGCTGCATGACTTGTAGACAAGCCAGCCATCTCCTGTGCCATTGGCGATGCCGCTGAAATTAAGCCTAAACCACAAGCTATGTTGATAAAGAAAATAATCCAAAGTATATAAAACCGATTGCTTTTCAGAGCCTGATTCGCAGCCATTCCTTGCGTCAAAGAGGCTGTTTTTTCTTTCCCTGAAACAGATAAACTTGCAAGCTCTTGCTCATTTGGACGCTTAATGAATTGTGAAGCTAGGAGCATGATAATAAAGTAACTTGCACCTAAAATATAAAAAGTTTCTACAAGCCCTACCCCTGCGATGAGATGTTGCGCTATGGGACTAGTCAATAAAGAAGCAAAACCAAACCCCATAATCGCTAAACCTGTTGCGAGACCACGTTTATCAGGAAACCATTTTATAATCGTTGACACAGGGGTAATATAGCCTGCTCCCAAACCAAGCCCACCTAAAATGCCGTAAGCCAGATACAACAACCACAGCTCCTGACGGTCTATTGCAAATCCTGTTAAGATATTTCCACCTGCATATAGAAAGGCAGATATACTCCCCATGACTCTCGGACCAAATTTTTCTACCAAACGCCCCATAAATGCAGCCGATAAGCCCAAACAAAAGATTGCTAGACTAAAGGCAAAGGCAACAGAAGCCTGATCCCATCCCGTTTTTTCAATAATAGGGTTGCGATAAACACTCCAAGCATAAGTCGAACCCAGCATTAAGTGTAAAATGACCCCAGCAAAGGCAATAATATAACGATTCGATTTCATAAAACCTCCTATTTTCGAACATTTATTCTATCTTATATAAAAATAGATAGGATTTTAGTTTATCAAGCTTGTCAAAAAATTACTAGTTTTTTGTCTGGAAAGCGTTTTTATCTTTTTCTGTCTTTTTCGTAGCAGAATTGTGCAAAAGTTTTTTTCTTGTGCTAGAATGAAATTCGAATAGGAGGAACTCTAAATGTTAACTTATGATTTAATCGTTATCGGATTTGGTAAAGCTGGTAAAACACTAGCAGGTAAATTGGCTTCAGCTGGCAAAAAAGTTGCCCTCGTTGAACGTAGCAAAGCTATGTACGGTGGAACTTGTATCAACATCGGATGTATCCCAACTAAAACTTTGCTAGTTGCTGCTGAGAAGGACTTGTCTTTTGAAGAAGTCATTGCTACCAAAAATACTATCACTGGTCGCCTCAATGGTAAAAACTATGCGACTGTTGCTGGTACAGGCGTGGATATCTTTGATGCGGAAGCTCACTTCCTTTCAAATAAAGTCATCGAAATCCAAGCTGGTGACGAAAAGAAAGAACTAACTGCTGAAACAATCGTCATCAACACTGGTGCTGTTTCAAACGTCTTGCCAATCCCTGGACTTGCTACAAGCAAAAACGTCTTTGACTCAACAGGTATCCAAAACTTGGACAAATTACCTGAAAAACTTGGAGTCCTTGGTGGTGGAAATATCGGTCTTGAATTTGCTGGTCTTTACAACAAACTTGGAAGCAAGGTTACAGTCCTAGATGCCTTGGATACTTTCCTACCTCGTGCAGAACCTTCCATCGCAGCTCTTGCTAAACAATACATGGAAGAAGACGGTATTGAATTGCTTCAAAATATCCATACTACTGAAATCAAAAACGACGGTGACCAAGTGCTTGTCGTGACTGAAAACGAAACGTACCGTTTCGATGCCCTTCTCTACGCAACTGGACGCAAACCAAATGTAGAACCACTTCAACTTGAAAATACAGATATTGAACTAACTGAACGTGGTGCTATTAAAGTAGACAAACATTGTCAAACAAACGTTCCTGGTGTCTTTGCAGTTGGAGATGTCAACGGTGGTCTTCAATTTACTTACATTTCACTTGATGACTTCCGTGTTGTTTACAGCTACCTTGCTGGAGATGGCAGCTACACACTTGAAGACCGTCTCAATGTACCAAATACTATGTTCATCACACCTGCACTTTCACAAGTTGGTTTGACTGAAAGCCAAGCAGCTGATTTGAAACTTCCATACGCCGTTAAGGAAATCCCTGTTGCAGCAATGCCTCGTGGTCACGTAAATGGAGACCTTCGTGGAGCTTTCAAAGCTGTTGTTAATACTGAAACAAAAGAAATTCTTGGAGCAAGCATCTTCTCAGAAGGTTCTCAAGAAATCATCAACATCATCACTGTTGCTATGGACAACAAGATTCCTTACACTTACTTCACAAAACAAATTTTCACTCACCCAACCTTGGCTGAGAACTTGAATGACTTGTTTGCGATTTAAGTTGAGATTTAATCGTATCGAACAGCCCTCTGAGGGCTGTTTTCATTTCTGCGAAATCTCATACTCTTCGAAAATCAAATTCAAACCACGTCAGCTTCACCTTGCCGTACTCAAGTACAGCCTGCGGCTAGCTTCCTAGTTTGCTCTTTGATTTTCATTGAGTATCAAATCTGTCTTTTCCCTCTTTTATGATATAATAGAAACATGAACTTAAAAACTACTTTGGGTCTTCTTGCTGGGCGTTCTTCCCACTTCATTTTAAGCCGTCTTGGCCGTGGAAGTACGCTTCCAGGAAAACTTGCCCTTCAATTTGATAAAGATATTTTACAAAAACTAGCTAAGAACTACGAGATTGTCGTGGTCACTGGAACAAATGGAAAAACCCTGACAACTGCCCTCACTGTTGGCATTTTAAAAGAAGTTTATGGTCAAGTTCTGACCAACCCAAGTGGTGCCAACATGATTACAGGGATTGCGACAACCTTCTTAACAGCCAAATCTTCAAAAACTGGGAAAAATATTGCCGTCCTAGAAATCGACGAGGCCAGTCTATCTCGTATCTGTGACTATATCCAGCCAAGCCTTTTTGTCATCACGAATATCTTCCGTGACCAGATGGACCGCTATGGTGAGATTTACACAACTTACAAGATGATTTTGGATGCTATTCGTAAGGTACCTACTGCCACTGTTCTCCTTAATGGAGACAGTCCACTTTTCTACAAGCCAGCTATTCCAAATCCTGTAAAATATTTTGGTTTTGACTTGGAGAAAGGTCCAGCCCAGCTGGCTCACTATAATACCGAAGGAATTCTCTGTCCTGACTGCCACAGCATCCTTAAGTACGAACACAATACCTATGCAAACTTGGGTGCCTATATCTGTGAAGGCTGTGGATGTAAACGTCCTGATCTCGACTATCGCTTGACAGACTTGGTTGAGTTGACCAACAATCGCTCACGATTTGTCATTGACGGTCAAGAATACGGCATCCAAATCGGTGGTCTCTACAATATCTACAACGCCCTAGCTGCGGTTGCTATCGCCCGTTTCCTCGGCGCAGATTCCCAACTCATCAAGCAGGGATTTGATAAGAGTCGTGCTGTCTTTGGACGCCAAGAAACCTTCCATATAGGTGACAAGGAATGTACCCTTGTCTTAATTAAAAATCCAGTCGGTGCAACTCAAGCTATCGAAATGATTAAACTAGCTCCTTATCCATTTAGCCTATCTGTCCTCCTCAATGCCAACTATGCAGACGGTATTGATACTAGCTGGATTTGGGATGCTGATTTTGAACAAATCACTGAGATGGACATCCCTGAAATCAACGCTGGAGGTGTTCGCCATTCTGAAATCGCTCGTCGCCTCCGAGTAACAGGCTATCCAGCTGATAAAATCACTGAAATAAGTAGTTTGGAGCAAGTTCTTAAGACCATTGAGAACCAAGACTGCAAGCATGCTTATATTCTGGCTACCTATACTGCTATGCTGGAATTCCGTGAACTGCTGGCTAGTCGTCAGATTGTTAGAAAGGAGATGAACTAATGGTTTATACTTCACTTTCCTCAAAAGATGGCAATTACCCCTATCAGCTCAACATTGCCCACCTCTACGGTAACCTCATGAATACCTATGGGGACAATGGAAACATCCTCATGCTCAAGTATGTGGCTGAAAAACTGGGAGCCCATGTGACGGTTGACATCGTTTCACTGCATGATGATTTTGATGAAAACCACTATGACATCGCCTTTTTCGGTGGCGGTCAAGACTTTGAACAAAGTATTATTGCAGACGATCTACCTGTTAAAAAAGAGAGCATTGACAACTACATCCAAAACGACGGTGTGGTTCTGGCTATCTGTGGTGGTTTCCAACTATTGGGGCAATATTATGTTGAAGCTTCAGGCAAACGCATCGAAGGACTAGGGGTCATGGGTCACTACACGCTCAATCAGGCCAATAACCGTTTTATTGGGGACATCAAGATTCACAATGAAGATTTCAATGAAACCTACTATGGCTTTGAAAATCACCAGGGCCGTACCTTCCTCTCAGATGACCAAAAACCACTGGGACAGGTAGTCTATGGAAATGGAAACAATGAAGAAAAGATTGGTGAAGGGGTTCATTATAAGAATGTCTTTGGTTCCTACTTCCACGGGCCTATCCTCTCTCGTAATGCCAATCTAGCTTATCGCCTAGTCACTACTGCCCTCAAGAAGAAATATGGTCAGGACATCCAACTCCCTGCTTATGAGGACATTCTCAGCCAAGAAATCGCTGAAGAATACAGCGACGTGAAAAGCAAGGCTGACTTTTCTTAAACCAAGGAAAACCATATCAAAGAACTCCGTTATCTTGTCGGAGTTTTTTTGTCTCTTCTTTTACCCTTCTCTCTTGCATTTTCTCTCTTTTTTTGCCAAAATAGAGGGGTAGAAAGAAGGTAGCATATGTCTAAATTACAACAAATCGTAACATATCTTGAATCAGAAAAACTAGACGTCGCTGTCGTATCTGACCCCGTCACAATCAATTACCTCACTGGCTTTTACAGTGATCCCCATGAACGCCAAATGTTCCTTTTTGTCCTAGCGGATCAGGAACCCCTCCTCTTTGTCCCAGCCCTTGAAGTTGAGCGTGCTACTAGCACTGTTTCCTTCCCAGTTGTGGGCTATGTGGATTCTGAAAATCCATGGCAAAAAATGAAACACGCTCTTCCACAGCTTGATTTCAAACGTGTCGCTGTTGAGTTTGACAATCTCATCTTGACAAAATATCATGGTTTAAAAATCGTTTTTGAAACTGCTGAGTTTGACAACCTCACTCCTCGTATCCAACGCATGCGCCTCATCAAATCAGCTGACGAAGTGCAAAAAATGATGGTTGCAGGTCTCTATGCGGACAAGGCTGTTAAGGTTGGTTTTGACAATATTTCTCTTGATAAGACTGAGACAGATATCATCGCTCAAATTGACTTTGCTATGAAACGTGAAGGCTATGAAATGAGTTTTGATACCATGGTCTTGACTGGTGATAATGCTGCAAATCCACACGGTATTCCAGCAGCTAACAAGGTTGAAAATGATGCTCTTCTACTCTTTGACCTTGGTGTTCTGGTCAACGGCTATGCTTCAGATATGACTCGTACAGTCGCTGTCGGCAAACCAGACCAATTCAAGAAAGACATTTACAACTTGACCCTTGAAGCCCAACAAGCTGCTCTTGACTTTATCAAACCAGGTGTGACTGCCCATGAAGTGGACCGGGCTGCCCGTGAGGTCATCGAAAAAGCTGGTTACGGTGAATACTTCAACCACCGTCTCGGTCACGGTATCGGTATGGATGTCCACGAATTCCCATCTATCATGGAAGGAAACGACATGGTCATCGAAGAAGGCATGTGCTTCTCTGTTGAACCAGGTATCTATATCCCTGGTAAAGTCGGTGTCCGTATCGAAGACTGCGGTGTTGTTACCAAGGATGGCTTTGACCTCTTTACAAGCACCAGCAAAGACTTGCTTTATTTTGATTAAGATAGCAACAAACCCTAGTTAGACAAGAAGAATCACTTCTGTTTTATGACGTCCATTCTGAATAAAATTCTTCATTGTTCCCCTATGATTGGTTACAAGTCTCTCAATATTTTTAAGCCCCCATCCCTCTGTCTGACGTTCCTTTCGTATTACCAATTCATTCTCATCAAATGAATTCTCGATAGCAATAAAGAGTTTCTTCTGAAAATATCGTATTCCTAAGATTAAGACCCTATCTTCTTTATTACTCAAGCGCATACAGGCTTCAAGACTATTGTCCAACAAATTACCAAGTAAAACCGCTAAAATATCTGGATTGATTTCTAATCGTTGAGGTACAAAACAATCAATTTCCAATTGTATGTCCTCTACCTTATCCTGTAATTTTTGATTGAGTAAAAAGTTAATTGTTGTATTCTTGGAGTAACAGACAGTTTGGTTCTCTATACTATTTGTCATGCTTTGGAGATAAGACTTCGCTTGTTCAGGATCTTCTTTTAAAAGTGCAAGGAGGATTAAATGTTGATTTTTCAAATCGTGTTGAATCCTTTGAATCCTCCTATAATCTTTTTTAGATTGTTTCATTTCTCTCAGTTGAAAGGTCATCTGTTCCGTCTCTAGTATGCTTTGATAATACCTCTGTTGTTGCTGAGAAAGATATAGGGTGAAATAGAGAGAAGAGAACGTTAACACAATGAGGGCTAATACAGAAACAAAAGAAAGATAATCCTTCTCAAACACTTGCCCTTGAATCGCTGATACTGTAAAAGCAAAACAAATGGACAAAAATGGTACAATAAACTGGTATAACCAAGTCCCTTTAGAAACAGTATAAACTAACTTTTGATGTGCACGAAAAAGTTGTCGAAGAACCAGGGTCACTAGCAATGATAAAAGAAAAGCTACAGCGAGATAAAAAAGCATGGCTATTAGATTTTCTGAAATGACTGATAAAGGGGAAAATAGTTGCACTGCTTGATTGAGTATAGTACCAGCTAGTAAAGTTAGACTCATCTGACAAAAAATCCAAAACGAAGATTCTTGAACAGCATATCCAAAATAAAGACCTAAAAAATAATACTCTGCGATACTGAGAATAAGATTCCCTACTAAGAAAAGATTAGCTCCTGAAAATAATATCGTCAACAAGGCATGGAAAAATAAAAGGAGAGAAGTAAAGATACAAATTCTCCTAGACTTTTCTTTTTGGGACAGAGGTCTATAAAAGAAAATAATTCCCAAAAATAAATCAAACAGAATACTCACAATCCGCAAACTGACTAACATTAAAAATTCCTCTCACTCAGATAATAATAATACTTTTCTCTAAAAGACGTTTGAAATTTTCGGCTAATTGGAAGGTGATTTTCATCCATTCCATTTAAAATTGTGACTATTTGCGAATCAAACTCTGTCACATATCTAGGATTGATAATATAGGAAGAATGAATTTGAATAAAGTAATCAGGTAATTTCTCTAAAATATCTTTCGTTTTAAGCAAAGCTTTGTAAGTCTGATCTTTAGTGTAAATAAAGACAGCACGCTTATCCTTTTCAAAAAATACAATGTCATTTAAAGGCAGTGAATAATGCTGCTTTCCAAAAGTAAACGTAAATACAGCTTGCCCTAAATTCAAAAAACGTACCACTCTATCCAGAGTTTTATATAATTTTTTAGAAGTCACTGGTTTAAGTAAATAATCAAAAGTCTGCACTTCAAAAACCTGCTCCATATAATCTCGATAACTGGTAACAAAGATAATCGGGATAAAAGGGTTTACCTTACGGATTTTTTGTGCCATATCAATTCCTGTTATCTGTGGCATCTCGATATCCAAAAAAACACAACTGTACTTCTCTGTCAATTGTTCTAATAGTTTTTGGGGATTCGTATAAACACTCGTTTCTATTTTGATGTCCTTATAAGATAAGAGTAAGTTTTCTAGCTGACTACCATCCCTATTAGAATCATCACAAATCGCAATTTTTAACATCAAATTCCTCACTACAAGCATGATTTTGCCAATTATAACGTCAAATACGTCAATTATGACATGCTGATAAAAAAATCGTTAATTTATTATACAATATTCTTATCAAATATGAAAGGAGTTACAAAAATGAAAAATATTCAAGTGCGTAAAGTTATTGCTAAAACTGATATTAGCTGGGGTGTTTTCTAAATTTTGGGCACCTCTAAAAACTACCGGTTTTCTATGTTTAGTAACCAGAAAAGGTTGAAAAATTAGCATTTTAAAATTGAGTTTTTAGAGGAGTTCTTTTCTATTTATTCCTACTGTTGGAATTGAGTAGATAGGTTCACCATTTTCTTTCTACTTATTTCCATTTGTAATAGGAACTAGGAGTTGCAAGACGAGGATATATGATTTATAATCACCTCGTCTTCCTTTTTTAATAAAATAGTGAGGTTAAAATGAAATTCTATCATCCAAGAATAAAAGAAATATATCCTGTTTATAAACTTCATAAAAATTTATTTAGGATTGGGCTACAAATTGGTATAACCACAGAAATTAAGGATGATAATAATAAAATGTGGAATTTAGTCAATATTTTGGACGGACGTCCTTTTCAAGATATTCTCAATATCATGCTAACAAAATATGATGATTTAACTGAAGAAGACATCACAGGCGCTCTTGAACTCTTAGATAATGAGGGGGTTCTCGAAGAAGCGGGCGAAATTCAGGATATTAAAGAACGTTATCATTCAAATATATATTATTTCAGTCGCTATTTAAATAGCTTCCAAGATAGTATTGCAACACAGAAAAAAATTCATCAGTCTACTATCCTTTTACTAGGTCTTGGTGGTGGGGGTTCTAACATACTGACATTACTAGCAGGCTTGGGACCTAAAAAGATAAAAATAGTGGATTTTGACATTGTTGAGCAAAGTAATCTAGGAAGACAATTTCTATACAAGGAAGATGATATTGGCTTATCTAAAGTTCAAATTGCCCATAGAGAAGTTACAAAAATGAATTCCGATATTGAAGTAGAAACCCATAATATACGTATCACCTCTGTAAGTGACTTGATTCCTTTACTTGATGATGTTGATATTACGATATGTGTGATTGATGAACCTCAATATGATATTCAACGTATCGTAAATAAAGCAATCGTTACAAAAAATATTCCCTGTATATTTGGCGCCAGTCAAGTTAGTCGTGGTCGTGTCTATTCAGTTATCCCTTACCAAACAGGCTGTTTTGATTGTTTAAATATTTATTATACAAAAATTGACACTCTATTCCTTGAACAATTCCACGGTGTTCGTACGATTACAAAAACAATCCCTACAATAGCCTATGGTCCAGCAATATTTCAACTGACTTCTGCCATTGTTGATGAAACTATCCGATTATTAACTCAATATACGGAACCAATTAGCCTTAACCATCAATACGAAATCAATTATGAAAACGGAGCCTCATTCACACACGATTCTTGGGGACGCTATCTTGATGAATGTCCAACATGCGGCACAGGTAAAGAAGACGATTGGGAAATTTTTTCTAAGTACGGAGAATTAAAGTTATGACAACTGCAAAACTCGTAATTGATAATTTGACTAAATCTTTTGATGGTCAGCACTTAGCCAATAATCATATTTCCTTAGAAATATCACCAGCAAAAATCACGGCTTTTTTGGGACACAATGGAGCTGGAAAATCTACTCTATTGAATCAAATGATTGGTTTTACTAAACCTGACCAAGGAGATATTTTGTATGGTGATATTTCTTTTATATACAATCGTAAACAAGCACGCACCTTAATTAGTTATATGTCTCAACAATATGCCCCACTCGACAAATTAACCGTAGAACAAAATTTAGAAATACTTGGAAAAATGCGAGGATTGAGTTCCCAAGAACTAGAAAAAACAATCAGCCAGCTTCTCACTGATTTAGAAATTGAAGACTATCGTTACAAAAAAGGTAAGGATCTTTCGGGCGGTCTCAAAAGACTAACTTCCTTCGCTATGACACTAATCGGTAGCTCAGACATCATTCTTCTTGACGAACCAACAAATGATGTTGACCCCATTCGTCGTGAAAAGCAATGGCAATTATTGCAAAAGTTAGCTAGCAAGGGGCATACCATTATTATCGTTACTCATAATCTTCTGGAGGTTGAAAAATATGCAGATAATTACGCCCTCTTTAATAATGGTAGATTGCTCAAATCAGGAAAGGTTAAGCAAATCATCCATGACAAACTGTATCAGATAAGCTTTGATTTTAAGACTAAAAGTATATTAGACAAAATAGAAGATTATACAATTATCAATGGTGTTAGTTGTCAATTAGAGATTGAGGAAAGAAGTCTAGCTCCATTGATAGCACAACTGACAGAAGAACTTGGTCAAAAAACAATTTCCAATCTCTCTCTTCATCAAAAAACATTGACTATTTCTGACCTTTATAGAGAGGAGCTAACCAACTAATATGACTCAATTTTTTTACTTACTTCATTGGAACTACTTGCGCCAAAAAGAGCTTTTCATCCTTTTTACACTAGCACAGCTCCTCTTATCCATTTCTCTTCTTTTTGGCTACCCTCTAGTTATTGGCGATATCGATTCGACTACTGCCTACTATCTTTCGTCTGGTTCTGTTTTAATTGGAATTATCTCCATGGGTTGTACAATTTCCTCCCCTGTTATAGCAAATGATAAGTTGGAAGGGCATTTTGATTATATTCGTGCCTTACCCATCCCTAGGATATTCATTTCTCTCGCTGACTTGTGGATGTGGTTAATTGCCATTTTGCCGGGAGTTTTTATTTCTATTCTACTTGGGTATGTCCGTTTTTCTGTTCGTCTCCATCCATCTTTTCTTGGTGTTTTTATTGTGCTTCTGATTTGTCTTACTATGATTAGTCTGGGATTTGCTATAGCCTACACCTTTTCTCCAAATACAGTAACCCTTATGTCGCAGCTAATTCTTATGATTGGACTCATGTTCTCACCACTCATGTATCCTGCAGATCGACTACCTGAGTGGGTAAACCATCTTTACCGTGCCCTCCCTTTCGTCCCTTCCTCAAATCTTCTGCGAGCCAGCCTTTACGACTACGGAAATGTTTCTCTATTGGACATGAGTATTCTCATTCTTTGGATTATGTCAACACAGTTAATTATTTTAAGAACTCTTCATAAAGAAAAATGATTGCTCCTAAAGCTTTTCTTATAGACTAAGCCAATAAAAAGAACCTTCATGACTATTCGAAAAGCTAAACAAGAAGATATTCCTAAATTACTCGATTTATTACAACAAATCCTTACGCTTCACCACCAAGCTCGACCAGATATTTTTAAGCAAACTGGGACTAAATATAGTTCCTCTGAGTTGCAAAATATTCTCTCTCAAGAACATACCCCTATTTTTGTTTTTGAAGATGAGAAGGGACAAGTTCTCGGACACCTATTTTGTACCATAAAAGATAAAACAGATAATCCTGTTCTCCAAGAAATCAAAACCCTTTTTATCAAAGATTTATGTGTAGATCAAAATGCTCGTGGTCAAAAAATTGGTGATCAACTCTATCAATTCGCTCTCAATTATGCTAAAGAAATTGGCTGCAATAATCTAACCCTAAGTGTCTGGAATGATAACGAGGGTGCTCTCCGCTTTTATCAAAGACAAGGGATGAAACCCCAAGAAACAACAATGGAAATGATAATTGATTAAGAAGTAATCTATAAAAAGATGTTAGAAAAAGTTCAATTTCACTAGAAAATGAGGAAAATCTTCCCACAATAAAACGCATAGTATCAAGCTTTTCAAACCTGATACTATGCGTTTTTCTTATTTGAAAGACTTTTGACTCAGCCTCTTTACTTAATCTTCTTGATACTTTGACTAAGGATAAATCCTACAATCATCCCTACCATATTTTGCATGAAATTTGGTAAAATTTCTGGTAGGGCTGCTGCCCAGCCATTCATCAATGTAGAACCCAAGGCGTAACCCCCTACCATGGCAATCGTTGCTAAGATAAGGCCTAACCACTGAGTTTTTCCTTTAAATCCTGCGAAAAATCCCTGCAAGCCATGGTTGACCAAGCTAAAGAACATCCACTGAGGATAGCCTGATAAGAGGTCAATCAAGAAACCTGCTAGTCCTCCGACTACAGCTCCTTCACGACTACCAAAGTAAAAGGCCGCAAAGAAAACACCCGCATCTAAAAGAGTTAGAATACCTGTCGGTGTTGGAATTTTTAAGAAATAGCCTAGAACCACAGAAAGGGCGGTTAAGAGGGATACAAGGGCGATTTTAGTTGTTTTGGTTTGCTTCATATTGTCTTACTCCATACTGATCTGCTTGTGCAATGGCACGGTAAACGAAAGCCTTTGAGCTTTCTACTGCTGGTAAAAGTTCATCACCTTTGACTAGATGACTGGCAATGCTGGAAGCAAAGGTACAACCTGCACCAGCATTTTGCCCTTGAATGACAGGATTTTCTAGAACTGTAAAGTTTTGTCCATCATAAAAGACATCCACAGCCTTGTCCTGACTAAGGCGATTGCCTCCCTTAATAATGACTGCTGGCGCTCCTAAATCATGCAATTTCTGCGCTGCAGTTTTCATGTCTTCCAAGGTTTTGATTTCTTGACCAGCTAATAATTCTGCTTCTGGGAGGTTAGGCGTAATCACACTGACATAAGGGAAAAAGCGAATCAACTCTTGGCAAAGTTCACTAACTGCTACGTCGTGCGTTTCCTTGCAGACCAAGACAGGGTCCAATACCACAGGCACTCCTGGGCGTTTCTTGATAAAGTCCAATGCCTTCTCAGCCACACTGACAGTAGGGAGAAGACCAATATTAATTCCCCCAAACGCCACATCACGCAAGCTATCCAATTCATGTTGAAAAATGGTATCGTCAGTTGGAAAGACTTCAAATCCTTTTTCTGTCAAGGCTGTCAAACAAGTCACTGCTACAAAGCCATGCAAGCCGTTCAAAGTATAGGTAGCCAAATCAGCTGACAGGCCACCACCACTAAAAATATCATTTCCAGAAAGTGCTAAAATACGATTATTCTTCATAACGAATCTCCTTTAAATATAAACCATTTGGTGCTGCAGTGGGACCTGCAAGCTGCCTGTCCTTTTTCTCCAAGATGAGGTCAATCTGCTCTACTGGCATACGCTTGTTGCCGATTTTGAGCAGTGTCCCCACCATATTGCGAATCTGTTTATACAAGAAACCATTTCCTGAAAAGGTAAAAGTCAAAAACTGGCCTGTCTCATCAACCCTAAGACTGGCTTCTGTAATAGTGCGAACCTTATCCTCTACACTAGTCCCAGAGGCTGTAAAGCCAGTGAAATCATGGGTTCCTTCTAGCTTTTTGACGGCCTCCTGCATCCTCTCCACATCAAGTGGGTAAGGGAAGTGGGTGGCATAGTGACGGCGCATGGGATTTTTGGGACGTCCTCTATCCACGATAAACTCATAGGTCTTGCTATGCTTAGCATAACGGCAATGAAAATCATCCGCTACCAGATCAATCGAAATCACATCAATATCTTCAGGGGACTGGGTGTCCAAGGCAAAGCGAAGTTTTTCCTCATCCATTTGATAGGGCAAGTCAAAATGAAGCACCTGTCCCAGAGCATGAACCCCACTATCTGTCCTACCAGCACCGTGAACAGTAATAGCTTGCCCTTTATTTAACCTGGTCAAGGTTTTTTCAATTTCTTCCTGAACGCTACGCGCATGAGGCTGGCGCTGAAAGCCAGCAAAGGCATAACCATCATAGGAAATAGTTGCTTTATATCTCGTCATAACCTCTATTTTATCAAGAAATTAGTCTGTAAACAAGGACCTAAAACAAATATTGTATGGGTATAAAAATCTCATACTCTTCGAAAATCTCTTCAAACTACGTCAGTTTCCATCTGCA